>JAJXXD010000030.1 GCA_021781285.1 bacterium
AAAGAGCGATTACGACGTAATCTGCATAGACGTTCCAAGCGGTTTAAACGCAGATACCGGCGAATTTATGGGCGCATGCGTCAAAAACAATATAAAAAAAGTTTTTACATTCGGCGGATTAAAAACCGGATTTTATATAAACGACGGCGAAAAACTGCTTTTAAGCGAAAAAACCGTTTTAATAGACATAAACCAGCCGGCTCAACTATTAAAAAAACACCGTCCCGGAATAGAAATAATTACGCGGGAAGAAATAGGAGGATGTTTTAAGGATAGAAAAAAAAACGGAACTAAATTCGATTACGGACATCTTCTCGTTATAGCCGGAAGTTCCGGTAAAAGCGGCGCGGCTTTTATGGCGTCTTATGCCGGATTAAAAGGCGGCGCGGGTCTGGTGACGGCGGCGGTTCCCGCTAAACTGAACGACGTTATGGAAGCAAAAACCGACGAAATTATGACCTATCCTGTTTTTGACGATAATGCCGGTTTTTTTATGGAAAACGGCGCCGAAATTATAAAAGAAAATTTATTAAAAGGGAAAAATGCGGCGGTTATAGGACCGGGCATAGGTTTAAAAGAAGAAACCAAAATATTTTTACATAGGCTTCTTCCCGAAATAAAAGTTCCGGTTATTCTCGATGCGGACGCATTAAACATTTTATCGGAAGATACGGATTTTTTAAAGAAAACGGCAAATCAAACCGATTTAATACTTACGCCCCATTTTAAAGAGATGGAGCGTCTTGCCGGCATAGACAGAAAATCCATAGAAAAAGACCCCATAGGCATCGGAAAAAGCTTCGCGAAAGAATTCGGCGTCTATCTAATACTTAAAGGCTCGAATATGTTTATCTTCGATAAAAACGGCGGGCATGTTTCCGTGCAATGCGGGCACAGCCCTTTACTTGCAAGCGGCGGAAGCGGAGACGCTCTGAGCGGACTTATCGGCGCTTTTATCTGCGGCGGCATGAGCTTGTATATGAGCATGAAATGCGCGGCCTTTATATTGGTTTATTCGGCTCAAAACCTTGAAAACGAATACGGAGATTTTGGCGCCGGCGCAGTAAAAATAACGGAAAATATTCCGAGAACAGTTAATTTAATTAAAAAACAACAAAAGGAGATATAACAAATGATGACCGCAGGCGATATTATGACCAAAAAAGTAATAGTTCTAAGCGAGGAGGACGAAATAAAGAAAGCGGCGGATATTTTTCTTAAAGATAAAATAAACGCTATTCCCGTGGTAAATGCCGATAAAAAATTATGCGGAATAGTTTCCGAAACCGACCTTGTGTATCAGGAATCTAATCTTCATATACCTACGGTTTTTACTATTTTTGACAGCATATTTTATCTTGGAACCTCAAAGCATTTTAAAGATGACGTAAGCAAAATAACCGCGACTAAAATTAAAGATATTATGAATAAAGACGTTTTTTACGCTAAAAAGACGGACGATATTTACGGTCTGGCAACGGTAATGGCCGATAAAAAATTCTACTCAATTCCGATAGTAGGCGACAATAAAGAAATTATAGGCGTAGTTTCGAGATACGATATAATTAAAGCGATGTCTCAAGCAAAAGAAAAACCGGAAAAATAATTTCCTATGCCGACGGTTAAATTGCAGAAGTTTGAATCCTTTGAATCCGGTTCGCCGGAAAACACGGAATTAATTGCGATGGCATTCGCAAAACAATTAAAACCTTCCGATTTTGTCGCGCTTAACGGTCCCTTGGGCGCGGGGAAAACAAGATTCGCATCAGGGATAATACGTTTTTTTTGCGGGAATACGGTTGCGGCAAGTCCTACTTATTCTATAATGAATAATTATCGGTGCGGCGGTATTGCCGTAAACCATTTCGATTTTTACAGACTGAAGACCGCCTTCGACCTTGAAAACTGCGGATTTTTCGATTCGCTCGAAGGCAAAAATCTGACCATAGCCGAATGGACGAATATGGTCGAAGTAGATTACGGGAAATATGCGGCAGGAAACTATTACTCGATAAATATCAAAATAAGCGGCGCCGAAAAAAATAAAGAAATAAGACATATAGAAATAGAAAAAATTTTATAAATAAAATATAATTATACTTTTGGAGGCTTAGTTTTGGAAAAGTTCGACGTTTGTATTATCGGAGGCGGTCCCGCCGGATACGTAAGCGCATTAAAGTGCGCGATTAACGGGTTATCGGCGGCGATTATCGAAAAAGAAAGGTTCGGAGGCACCTGTCTAAACAGGGGATGCATCCCGACGAAAGTTCTTTATTCTAAAGCAAAATATTTAAATAAGATTAAAAAACCGGAGCGGGGGTTCTCTATAAACGGATTTAGTTTTAATTACGGCGAGATAATAAATTATAAAGATGAAGTCGTTTCGACTCTTACCGGCGGAGTGGAAAAATTATTAAAGGCGAGGAAGGTTAACATTTTTTACGGCATGGGTAAGATTGCCGGTAGAGAAAACGGTGTTTTTCGGGTCGGAATAAACGCAAACGACGGTTCCGACGTCCAAATTTCGGCTGATAACGTTATCGCCGCTACGGGCTCCGTTCCACTTATGATACCGGCTTTCAATATAGACCATAAAAATATAATAACCTCGGATGAAGCCCTTTCATTGAGGAATATACCCGGGTCGCTGATTATAATAGGCGCAGGCGTCATAGGATGTGAATTTGCCAATATTTTTTCGGAATTCGGTTCCGCGGTAAAGATGATAGAACTTCTGCCGTCTATTCTTTCTACCGAAGACAAGGAAATTTCTAAATTTATCAATAAAAATTTCAAATCCCGCAATATAGATATTATGACCGGCGTGGAAGTTGCCGGTATTAAAGCTTTAGGATTAAACGGCAAAAGCGGCGCGGAAGTCGAGTTAAAGACCGGCGAGAAATTTGAAACGGAAAAAGTGCTTGTTTCAATAGGTAGAAAATTGAATACGGCCGCTTTGGGACTGGAAGAGATAGGAGTTAAATTAGACAATAGAGGGAAGATAGAAACCGATACGCATAACGAAACGAATATTAAAGGAATTTACGCCTGCGGCGATATAATAGACGGACCTATGCTTGCGCATAAGGCATCGTACGACGGGATTATTGCGGCGGACAATATTGCCGGAATTGTTAAAGAAAAAGATTACGGCGTTCTTCCATGGTCTATCTATACAAATCCGGCTATAGGAACGATAGGTTTAAAGGAAGGAGACGCCGCCCTCTCCGAATTAAATTATAACGTGGGGCGTTTTTCTTATGCCGCAAGCGGAATGGCGCTGGCTATGGAAGAATCGGAAGGATTCTTAAAGGTTATCGTGGACGAAAAATCTAAAAAAATTTTAGGAGCAACCGGAATCGGCGCGGACATTCCCGAACTGATTGCCGAAATAGCTTCATATATGCATTTCGGGGGAACCGTTTTCGATATAGAATCGACTATTCATTCACATCCGACTCTTTCGGAAATAGTTCCCGAATCGGCTCTCGATTCTATAGGCGAAGCCGTTCATAAGTTTAATCCGAGAACGGCAAAAAATAAATAAAAAACAAAATAAGGAAATATTTATGGCATTGATAGTTCAAAAGTTCGGCGGCACATCAATGGGAAGCATAGAAAGAATAAAACAGGTCGCGGGACGCGTAATAAAAGAAAAACTGACGGGGAACGACGTCGTAGTCGTCGTAAGCGCTATGAGCGGAGAAACAAACAGACTCTTAGACCTCGCCGTTAAAATGGGCGGTCGTCAGGATAATATGGAAACAGATCTGATAATATCCAGCGGCGAACAGATAAGTTCGGGACTTCTATCGCTGGCATTGAAAAATGAGGGTTACGATGCCGTTCCGCTTTTAGGGCATCAGGTGAGAATAGCTACCGATGAATCTTACGGGAAAGCAAGAATATCCTCGATAGATTCGGAAAATATATACAAAATGCTTAAAAACGGGAAAATCGTGGTAATTGCCGGATTTCAGGGGATAGACTCCAACGGGTTTATTACTACGCTCGGAAGGGGCGGTTCGGATACTACGGCTGTTGCCGTGGCGGCGGCGATTAATGCCGACAGGTGCGACATATATACCGACGTGGACGGAGTTTACACCGCAGACCCGAATATAGTTCCGGAAGCGCATCGTTTAGACGTAGTGTATTTCGACGAAATGATTGAAATGTCGAGTCTCGGCGCAAAAGTCCTGCAAATCAGGTCTGTGGAATTTGCAATGAAATACGGCGTAAATCTGTTTGTTAAATCTACTTTTGCGGAAGGGAAAGGAACTCAAATAAAATTTTTAGGAGACGATAAGAATATGGAAGAATTGCAGGTTTCAAGCGTGGCATGCGATAAAGACGAAGCTAAAATCTCTATAAGGGGAATCCCCGATAAGCCGGGTATTGCCGCAAAAATTTTCTCAAGAATATCCGATGCCAATATAGTCGTAGATATGATTATCCAGAATATTTCGGTTGAAGGGCATACCGATTTGACTTTCACGGTATCTAAAAAAGATTTAAAAAAGGCTCTGGAAATAACCGGCGGCCTCGCAAAAGAACTTGACGCTAAAGAGGTAATAAGCGACGACAAAATTGCCAAAATCTCAGTCATAGGAGTCGGTATGCGAAATCATTACGGAACGGCTTCCATTATGTTTGACGTTCTTGCAAAAGAAAATATAAACATTATGATGATTTCCACATCCGAAATTAAAATATCGTGCGTTATAGACGCCAAATATGCCGAACTTGCCGCAAGGATACTCCACGATGCGTTTAATCTCGGCAAACTTAACGGTTAACGAAATCATACAGTTAAAAAATATGAATGCAGACAAAAATAAAAATTTGAATAACGAAAAAATCGGTTTCGTCGAGGTTTACGATACTACTTTAAGGGACGGAACTCAGGGTGAAGGATTTTCTTTATCTATAGACGATAAATTAATGATAACGGATATTCTCGACGAACTCGGCATTAATTTTATAGAAGGCGGATTTCCGGCTTCCAATCCTAAAGATAAAAAATTTTTCGCCGCCGCGTCGAAAAAAAAATTAAAAAATTCTAAATTAACGGCATTCGGAAGCACAAGAAAGAAAAATATTAAGGCAAAAGACGATGCCGGATTAACCGTTCTCGGCGAAACGGCTGTTGAGCACATCACTATTTTTGGCAAATCATGGGATTTGCATACCGAAAGCGTTTTAAAAATATCTTTAAACGAAAATTTAGACATTATAGCCGATTCTGTGGAATTTTTAAAATCCTGCGGAAAAAAGGTATTTTTCGATGCGGAGCATTTTTTCGACGGATTTAAAAATAATGAGGATTATGCCGTAAAAACGATAAATGCCGCGTTTAAGGCAGGAGCCGATAAAGTCGTTTTATGCGATACCAACGGAGGCTGTCTGCCTGACGATATTTCTAAAATAATAGATAAACTTAGGACCCGTCACGGGATAAACATAAAGCATCTGGGAATCCATACTCATAACGATACCGACTGTGCCGTAGCAAACACTATTGCCGCAGTTTTAGGCGGCATAAGACATGTTCAGGGAACGATAAACGGTTACGGAGAAAGAACCGGAAACGCAAATCTTTCGTCTATAATTCCAAATTTAGAATTAAAAGCCGGATTTAAAACCATAGGAAAGGAAAAACTTAAGAACATTCTTAAAGTAAGCAGGTTAATCGACGAAATTTCAAACAATACTCCGGTTAAGAATATGCCGTATGTCGGAGAAAGCGCATTCGCGCATAAGGCGGGACTTCACGCAAATGCGGTTTTAAAAAACCCTTCTTCTTACGAACATATCGACCCGGAGGTAGTAGGAAACAGCAGGAGATTTTTAGTTTCGGATTTATCGGGCAAAAGCAATATCGAAGCAAAAGCAAAAGAGCTCGGATTAGACATCGGCGTTCTTTCGGCGTCCCGGGAAACGGAGCTTTTGAATAAAATTAAAGAGCTTGAAAGTTTAGGATTTAATTTCGAGAGC
>JAJXXD010000121.1 GCA_021781285.1 bacterium
CGTCCGCCGCATCCCTTGCTAAATTCAAATCCGACACGATTTTTTTTGCGTTTTCCGCTAATTCTAACCATTTTTTTGTATGAGGAATATTTTTTAAATCGTCGTCCGACATATATAAAGCCCTGCAGCCGCCGCAATTTGAATGTCCGCATACGACGATGTTTTTCACGTTTAAAATATTTACCGCATATTCTATAGCCGAAGTTGTTGACAAAAACTCGTTGACATTTCTATAGGGCGGAACTAAGTTGCCAATATTCCTCACGACGAAAAGCTCGCCGGGAAGCGTTTTCGTTATGAGGCTTGGAACGACCCTCGAATCGGAACACCCGATAAAAAGCGTATGCGGATTTTGCCCTTCCGCTATTTCCTTGAAAAGTTCGTTGTATTTTTTATATTCGTTATTGTTAAAATTAATAACTCCTTTAAATAAATTATCCATGTTAAACTTCTCCATTGAAACTGCTTTACGCCGTTATAATTTTATAATTTAAAAACCTTCTTCCACCCTGTTTCTTCCGTTTTCTTTTGCCCTGTATAAAGCATTATCGACCCGCTTAATAAAACTGTTAATAATGTCTTGCGTATTACCAAAATTATCTTTTCCGCCATATTCTACTACCCCGAAACTACAGGTGAGCCTGTAAATATATTTAAAGACATTTTCCTCGATTAATTTTCTCAGGCTTTCAGCCTTTGCTTTTGCGTAAATTAAATTTGTTTCGGGCATTAATATCATAAACTCTTCTCCGCCAAATCTGGCAAAAAAATCGGTTTCCCTTAAATTGGTTTTTATAAGATTAGCCAGCTCTATTAAAATATTATCTCCTATTTGATGCCCGTAATTATCGTTTATTTCTTTAAAGTGGTCTATATCGAACATAATTAAAGACAGCGGCATATTATATCTAAGCGCCAGTTTAACATACCCGTCCAAAATATTATCTAATTTTCTCCTGTTAAAAATCCCCGTAAGAGGGTCTGTTTCGGATAACTCTTGAAAGCGTAATTTCTCTTTTTCTAATTCCCTTTCCAGCAACACCTTATCGGTTATATCGAAAAATATAGCGAGAGCGACGAACCGCCCTTGATAAACAATGGTCTGGACATGAAACAATATATATTTTTCTTTGCCCTTTTTGGTGAAAGTATGAAAAGTGTATTCAAAATAGAATCGTTCTCCATTAAGCCTTCTTTCTATATTGGCTTTGATAACGGGTCTATCTTTTTCCCCAAATAAATCCCATATATTCATATTATAAAGTTCTTTTTCCGGATAGCCGAAAAATTCGACGGCTGCGGGATTGGCATAAAGTATCCTCGTGTCATTAATATAAACCCCTTCAGTCATGCCGTTAAATATGGTGCTAAAAAGTTCCTCGTTCTCCTTTAACTTCTTTTCTAATTCTTTCTCTTTAGTTATGTCCAAAAGCACGCAATCTATTATATCTTTTCCGTAATCATCTTTTTTAAAGCGGCAGGCAATGTACACATCGATAATCCTGCCTTTTAAAGTCTTTCTTTTCCCTTCAAATTCATACGTCCCTTTTTTGATTATATTTTTTATAATGTCAACCCGCATTATTTCTCCGGGGGCATATAAATCCGCAATTTTGGTATTCATTAATTCTTCTTTGCCGCTTGCTTCAAAAATTGTTACCATATAATCGTTCACATTAATAAAACGTCCTTTTCCATCTGTTGTTGCCTGATATACCCCGATAGGCAGAAATTCTACAAGCGTCCTGTATTTTTTCTCGCTCTGCTTTATCTTTAACTCCTTACTTGAAATATTAAATATAAACAGTATTAAAATTATAAAAAATAAGAAGAAACCTGCAATAAAAATCAGATTTAAAATTAAATGAAAATATAACGCGTCTTTGATTCTGTGTTCGAAAGCGGATTCTATTAAAGGAGCATAATTCGGACCGGCTTTATACATGCTAATGAATAAGGGTTCCATAAATGCCCTTTTTGCCATAATTTTATGATGGATAATAATGGTAACAAGAATAGGGGTTATCAAATTTTTCCAATCGTAATAAGCCTTGTTTTCAAAAGGAAGACCTGTTTTCTTTAAAAAAGGGAATTTTTCAAGATTTTTATTGAACTCTTCAAACCTTTTATTTGTAACGCCTATTAAGGCGCTTAATTTTAAAAGAGATGTTTTAACCCTTTTTTTATCGTTTTCCCGTGAAAAATAGACCACGTCTTGCGCCGAAT
The DNA here is from genome assembly GCA_021781285.1 of bacterium. Taxonomy (GTDB): domain Bacteria; phylum SZUA-79; class SZUA-79; order Acidulodesulfobacterales; family Acidulodesulfobacteraceae; genus Acidulodesulfobacterium_A. Next base: position 2,227 of record JAJXXD010000121.1, read on the forward strand.
CTATAGTCAGCCTTATGCTATTCGAAAGCTTTATAGTCTCCAGCTGAATATTATTGTCCGCATTCATATCGTTTTCCATTTTTAAAATAACAGAATTATAAATAATTGCGGAAATAACAATATACGCGGTCAAAATAAGAATGCCGAATAAAAATGTTTTCGATTTGATTAGTTCGCTAAATCTCATTGCAAAATCCCGTTAAATTTAAAACCTGATAAATTAAATAAATTAAAAAAGGTATAAGGATGCCGCTTTAATATTAATTATTGACTTAAAATAGGACAATATAGTATTATTATATCATAACGCAAAACGCAAATGGGGCTGTAGCTCAGTTGGCAGAGCGCTTGCATGGCATGCAAGAGGTCGTCGGTTCGACCCCGATCAGCTCCACCATTCAAAACTCCATATTTATTGCACAGTTCAGGACGCAATACCCTTCTTGGCAATTATGTCTTTTTATGTCAAAATAGTAAGTTAAATAACGATAATACACCTTAAGATATTGAAATTTTAGCCTTGGCTTTGGGTAGTAGTTTAACATGGGGGTGGCGGTTTAACTTTACTTGTATGATTACTATAATTAAATCAGCCGGCATAAAGCGACGAAATATATTTTTTCAGCAAATCGAAGCAATTTTTCAGCGTTTCTTTGCTCTGATTAGACTTTGACATCATTATGCAGCCCTCGAAAGAGGCAATAATAAAATCGCTTATGGCGGGGATATTGCAATCTTTAGATATTATTCCTTTTTTTTGAGCTTTTTTAAAACCCGACTCTAAAAAGCCCCGCCACAACGTTATTACGTCTTTTATGTGGTTTGCGAGAACGGCGTCTTTGGCGGACATTTCTATGATTAAGTTCCCGAGCGGACAGCCCGTTTTAGACAATCTCTCGGCGCCGCTGTCGAATATCTTGTCTATAGTCGAACAGAGGGCTTCCAGCGGGTCGCCGGACTTGTAAAAATCTCCCCAGACGGACTGGTAATGCGGCTTGATGACCTCTTCTATAACGGCGGCTGCTATGTCTTTTTTCGATTTAAAATAATAGTAAATACAGCCTTTAGTCACGCCTATTTTAGATAGTATATCCTGAATGCCTGTATCCTCGTATCCTTTTTCGAGCATAAGCTCGAAGGCCGCGCTTACTATTTCCTTCCTGTAGCCGCATTTATCGTTTTCCTTCTTTTTCTTTTTCGTCGCAGTCATCCCTATAAGTTACATTTTTTCCAAAAAGAATTCAAGCCGCCTGAAAACATTATAACGACTTTTAAAATACATATATAATAGCTATATTCAGTTTGTTTCTTCACTATGTAAATTAAAAGCAGGCGAAGAGAAAAATTTATAATTAGTTTGCCGTTACAGGCTTATCTTCTTATTCGATAATTTTAATTACTTCCTCGATGTCCGTTCTTGAAGACTTAGACTGCCTTTCGACAGGTTTTCCTATGGGAATTAACGCGACAAGATTGTCCGGGCTTTTTACGCCCAATATTTTTTCTATTTCAGGCTTGGCGATTAACGGGCCGGTCATCCAACATGCCCCAAGCCCTTCATTGTGGACGACAAGCAAGATATGCGTTATAAAGCTGGAAACGCCCTGCAGCCCGGGATTAACTATAAACTTTCTGTCGTAGTTTCTATTTGCATCCGCCTTCTCGATTACTGCATCGAGGGCTCCTATATAAGGTTTTTGAACGACCGCCAGCACAACCGGCGCTTCGTTAAAAAAAGCGTACACGCCCGGAGCGCTTTTACCGGTTATTTTTTCATAGACCGTTTCGACCTCGTTTCTCATCCTGTCGAGAATGTCTTTATTTTTTATTATGTAAACAAACCAGTTTTGGGCGTTGCCTCCGCTTGGCGAATTAATCGAAACTTCGATAATTTTTTTAATTTGATCTAAATCTAAGTCTTCCTGTTTAAATTTTCTAATGCTTTTTCTTGTTTTTACGGCCTCTATTATGTCCATTTTAATTTTAACCTTCCGCTAAAATAATTGTTTTATAATTTATTTTAAAACATCATCGGCTGGTAGCCCTCTCCCATTAATTCGGCAATTCTCTGCCCGACATGAACCAACTCCATTTTTTTTTCTTGAAGAGCTTTCGATACGCCGAAGCCGTCCGCTATAAAAACGCACGCCTGCGGCATTATATTATTTTTAAGAACCTCGTCGTAAGCGTCAAGAATATCCTTGTCATCTGTTTTTGCGATAAAATCCTCGCTGGGACCGAAAAATAAGAGTTTTACGTCCTCGAATGCGCCGCTGTTTTTTGTCCTCCATGCTAAAGTAAGTCCGAGTCTTACTTTAATCGGACTGTCCGCTCCCGATAATATAATAATCAACGCCTTTGCCTTTGACATGACTGCCTCCTTAAAAATTAAGTTTGTTAAGGTTCTCTAACGAAATTATTCATCGAATAACATACCGACTGGTTTGTATTTTATCGCCTGCAAAAAATTTTGTCAAGTTATTTTTTATAATTTTATACTTTTATTCCGCGCTTTCCACCCTGTTTCTGCCGTTTTCTTTCGCTTTATATAAGGCATCGTCAACCCTTTTTATTATTATATCCGCCGTATCGCCGCTCTTGCATGCTGTTACTCCGAAACTGCATCTGACGTTTATTTTTAAGGGAAAACCGTGGGTTTCTATCGTCAACCTTAATTTTTCGGCAAGTTCGACTGCGCCGCCGACGCTGATATTATTCGATATTATCATAAATTCTTCCCCGCCGAACCTTGCAAAAAAATCGTCTTTTCTTATATTCTCTTTGATTAAAGACGCAAGCTCGGAGAGAACCGCGTCCCCCGCCTGATGCCCGAAAGTATCGTTGATTCCCTTAAAATGGTCTATATCGAGCATTATCAATGAAAACTTAAGATTTTTAAGCAGCGTATTGCTTAAATAATCTTCCAGCTTTGCATCGAACGACCTTCTGTTAGGAATATCGGTTAAACCGTCAAGCTCAGAAAGCTCTTTAAACACGTCTTTTTCTTTTAATAATTTAAGTTCGTTGACGACCCTGTCGCTTACGTCGGCAATAATAACGAGACCGGTCCATGCATTTTCAAAAAATATCGTGGTTGAAACGATTTCCCCCCAGAACGTTTCACCGCTTTTTTTCTTTACTTTTAAAGTATATTTCGATTCAAACTGCTCCCCGCCAAGCCTTCTTTTAATATTTTCCGATAAAAGAAATTTCTCTTCTTCTCTTACTTCTGCCAAGTCCAGCGGATTCAACTCTTTGATAGATTCTTCGGTATAGCCGAGTATTTTTAAGCCGAAAGGATTCATATAAACAATTTTTTCGCGGTACAAATATATTATCGAAGGAATATTCTCGCTCAATATTTTGAAGAATTCGACCGATTTTTTTAACGCATTTTCATAATTTATTTTTTCCGTTATATCTTGAATGGAATCAATCAGATATTCTTTACCATCTACCTCTATCGGCGCAATGATAAGCTCCACTCTTCTTACTTCATCGTTTTTTAATTTCTGGTTCATAATCCTTACCGTGGGATTTTCTGTCCCCCTGTTATACACTTCTAACCTGAATTTTCTGTGTTCTTCCTTATCTTTGAGGGCTATATCCGCAATATTCATATCCGTCAGCTCTTTTCTTGTGTATCCGTAAAACTTTTCGGCGGCTTTATTTGCATCTATAATTTTGCCGGTATTTATATCCATTAATAAATGTATGACCGGGCTGTTATTAAACATTGTTTTAAATCTCTGTT
>JAJXXD010000161.1 GCA_021781285.1 bacterium
GAAATAATGCTCGATGAAAAGCCGGATATAGAGGCATTTTCTACGCCGAGACGCACGGTCGTTTTAATTAAAAAACTGCCCCTAAAATCTCCGGACAGAGAGGTAGAAATCATCGGCCCCCCTGTCGGCATATCTTATCACGGAGGCGTTCCGGCCGCGCCGCTTTTACAATTCATGAAGAAAAACGAGATTTCCGACCATAAAAAAATATATCCGGTGAACCAGAAAAAAGGCGTTTATACGGCTTATAAGAAACGGATAAAAGGCATGCCGGTAAAAGATTTATTGACCGCAAATATTACGCGGCTCATTAAAAAAGTTCCATTTAAAAAAACGATGTTCTGGCTCGATAAAGAAATACGCTATCCGAGGCCGGTTCTTTGGATATTATCCATATTCGACGGAAAAACGGCGCCGTTTTATTTTGGAGATATTAAATCCTCCAACCGAACGTACATTACGGAAGCGCTTTCTTATAAAATGAAATCCGTTAAAATTTCAGACTCTAAAGACTATTTCGGCGTTATATCTTCAGTCGGCATAATCCTGAAAAACGACGATAGAAAAAAATATATAGAAACCGAAATTAAAACGCTGTCGAAGAAAGTAGATGCCGATATGCCCGAATACGACGACGATTTTATAGACGAAATTGCCGGTTTAACCGAAACCCCTTACGCTCTGGTATGCGGATTCGACAAAAAATTTCTGTCCGTTCCGGGAGAATTGCTGTCGGTGGTTATGCGCAAACACCAGAGATTTTTCCCGTTAAGCAAAAACGGCGGTTTACTGCCGTATTTTGCCGCCGTGGCCAACGTGAATCCTGCATCATCCGTTAAAGAATCCTTAGAAAACAATATTAAATCCGGCTATTCCAAAGTTTTAAGCGCAAGGCTTGCCGATGCCGAATTTTTTTTCAAAGAAGATATTAAAAAAAAGCCGTCTCATTTTGTAGAAGAAACAAAAAATATTTTATTTTATCAGGGCTTGGGTTCGTATTTCGATAAAACGGAGCGAATCAGGGAATTAGGAATTTTTATAGCGGAAAAACTGAATTTCCCGTCCGGCATATTATCCGATTTTAAGACAGCATCAGGCTTATTGAAATTCGACCTTGCGACTCACGCGGTATATGAATTTCCCGAGATGCAGGGAGTAATGGGCAGGATATACGCAAAAGCATCGAAAGAAAGCCGCGAAGTATCTCTGGCTATCGAAGAACATTATTATCCGGTTTCTAAGGCAAAAAAAAGGTTCATGCCCTCTAACGATTTATCGGCGCTGTGTTCTTTGTCGGATAAATTAGATACCGTTTTTTCGTTCGTAATGTTAAAAAAGCTTCCTACCGGAGAATCTGACCCTTTTTATCTGCGCAGGGCTATGATAGGCATAGTAGAAATTATTTTAGATAAAAAATATAAAATTAATTTAAGCGATGTATGCGATTTTTATTTTAACGGATTTTTTAAGGAGCGCAAGCTAAATGCCGTTGAATTAAAAACCGCTTTTATAAATTTCGCTTATATCAGATTTAAAAACCTTCTCCTTTCCTACGGTTATAAATCTGATGAAATAACGGCGGTTTTGACCGCCGAAATATCCGGCGATTTTTATACTTCGTTTCTCAAAATAGATTTTCTTTCAAAATTCAAGAAACACGAAGAAGTTTTTGAGTTATCGCAGATATATAAAAGGATGAATAATATTACTTACAAATTTTCCGGAATCGTTAATTTCAATGAAGACAAATTAACTCTGCCGGAGGAAGTCCGGCTTATTTCCGTATTTAAATCGGTTAAAAAAAATACCGCTCCTTTATTTAAAGTAAGCGATTATGCCGGGGCGGTAAACGAAATGTATAAATTAGTGCGTCCGGTTAACGATTTTTTCGACGGCGTTATGGTTTTGACCGAAGAAGAAGACGTTAAGAATTCGAGGCTCGGATTATTAAATAGCGCGCTGAATTTTCTTAAAAATTTTTGCGATTTTTCCTGTTTAGATTTATAATAATCATTTTTTAGATATTATATTATATATCATTTTATTTACTTGGAGGATGGCGTTATGGGCAAGTATGTTTATTTTTTCGGCAACAAGCATGCGGACGGGGACGGTTCTATGAAAAATCTGCTCGGAGGAAAGGGCGCGGGCCTTGCCGAAATGACTAATTTTGGCATAAGAGTTCCAGCAGGCTTTACTATCACTACCGACGTCTGCACGCACTATTATGCGCATAATAAGAAATATCCCGATGAATTAAAGAACGAGGTAAGAGATAATATAAAAAAAATGGAAGAAGCAATGGGGTCTAAGTTCGGAGATGCCCAAAACCCGCTTTTAGTTTCCGTCAGAAGCGGAGCGAGGGTTTCTATGCCCGGAATGATGGATACCGTCCTGAATCTCGGATTGAACGAAGATACGATTAAGGGGCTTATAAATAAATCCGGCAATAAAAGATTTGCCTATGATACCTACAGAAGATTTATCCAGATGTTTTCAAACGTAGTGCTTGGAATAAATTCCGGTATTATGGAATCCCTTTTGGAAAACAAAAAGAAAGAAAAATCGGTAAAAAACGATAACGAATTAAGCGATGCCGATCTTGAAAGCCTTGTAAACGAATTTAAAAACGTCGTTAAAAAAGAAAAAGGAATTAAATTTCCGGACGATCCGGAGGAACAGTTATGGATGAGTATTTCCGCAGTGTTTGAATCATGGAACGTGCCGAGAGCTATAACTTACAGAAAACTTAACAAGATTCCGGAAAACTGGGGAACGGCGGTAAACGTGGTTTCTATGGTTTATGGGAATATGGGGGAAACTTCGGCGACAGGAGTTGCTTTTACAAGAAATCCCTCCACCGGCGAAAACGGTTTTTACGGGGAATATCTTATTAATGCGCAGGGAGAAGACGTCGTGGCTGGAATAAGAACTCCACAGCCCGTAAACGAGTTTTCCAAGAAAAACCCTGCCGATATTTCGCTTGAACATGCTATGCCCGCCGTATATAAAGACCTTTTGGAATATGCGGGACTCTTAGAAAAACATTATAAAAATATGCTTGATTTAGAATTTACGATTCAGGAAAATATACTTTATATGCTTCAAGTCAGAACAGGAAAAAGGACAGCCAGGGCGGCGGTGAAAATTGCCGTCGATATGGAAAAAGAAGGCATGATAGACAAAAAAACCGCCGTTTTAAGGATAGACCCCTATTCCATCGCACAGCTTATGTATCCCGCGGTTGACCTTAGCTCTAAAAAAGATGTTCTGGCAAAAGGACTGCCGGCATCTCCGGGCGCCGCTTGCGGCGAGGTCGTCTTTTCGGCGGAAGAAGCTGAAGAAGAAGTAAAAAAAGGCAAAAAAGTAATATTGGTCAGGATGGAAACCTCGCCCGAAGATATTCACGGAATGAGCGTGGCAGAAGGAATCCTTACCGCAAGAGGCGGAATGACCTCTCATGCCGCCGTCGTAGCCAGAGGAATGGGCAAGTGCGCCGTAACCGGCTGTTCTTCTCTCGAAATAAATGAAAAGAAAGGAGAAATAATCGTTTCCGGCAGGATAATAAAAAGAGGCGATATTATAACCTTAAACGGGTCCAACGGAGAGGTTTATTCAGGTTATGTACATATGATAACGCCGGAGATAAACGAAGATTTTAAAACTATAATGAAATTTGCAGACGGATTTAGAAAACTGCATGTCAGGGCAAATGCCGATACCCCCGAAGATGCTAGGGTTGCAAGGGATTACGGGGCGGAAGGGATCGGACTTTGCAGGACTGAGCATATGTTTTTTAAAGGAGACAGGATAAAAGCGGTAAGGGAGATGATACTTTCCGAAAATCTCGCAGAGAGGCAAAAAGCTCTCGCAAAACTTTTGCCGATGCAAAAATCGGATTTTCTTGAATTATACGAAGAAATGAAAGGATATTCCGTCAATATCCGCCTTCTCGATCCTCCTCTGCATGAATTTCTGCCGAAAACCGAGAAAGACATAAAAGAACTTTCGGAAATCATGAACATTCCCCATGAAAGATTAAAATCCAAAGTAATCTCGCTGCATGAAGTCAATCCTATGCTTGGACACAGGGGCTGCAGGCTTGGAGTCAGCTATCCCGAAATTTATGAAATGCAGGTTCAGGCTATTATGGAAGCGGCTTGCGAATTCCATAAAAACGGCAATAAAATAATGCCGGAAATTATGATACCCGTCGTAGGAATTTATGAAGAGATAAGATTGCTAAAAGAATTGGTCGATAAAAAGGCTTCCGAAGTAATGGAGAAATACGGCGTAAAGCTTAAATATCTTGTCGGAACGATGATTGAACTGCCGAGAGCATGTATGGTTGCAGACGAAATAGCCAGAGATGCGGAATTTTTCTCGTTCGGAACAAACGACCTTACGCAGACCACTTTCGGCTTCTCCAGAGACGACATAGGTTCTTTTTTGCCTGATTATCTGAATAAAAATATACTGAAAAACGACCCTTTCATGGAATTAGACCGAAATGGCGTCGGAGAGCTTATGAAAATTGCCGTCGGTAAAGGTAAAGCCGCCAGAAAGGATATTAAACTCGGAATATGCGGAGAACACGGCGGAGACCCCAGCTCGATAGAATTTTGCCATGCTTTGAATCTGAACTATGTAAGCTGTTCCCCTTACAGGGTTCCGGTAGCAATTATTTCTGCGGCACAGGCTTCGATTAAAGAGGCAGCGCTTTAATCCGTATATTGCAAGCTGTAATTACGACCCAAGCCCAGATTTAGAAATTTTTATATATGAATTGCCTGAATTACTTAATAACGTCATTGCGAGCGTAGCGAAGCAATGACGAAATAGTGCGCTCGCAATGACTGGTTCTCGCAATGACGGGATATTAGAATTTATTAAATATTTTCTAAATCGGGATTTGGGTACCATAGAGCATTGAATTTGAATACGACAAAATCAAAAACACCCTCAAGTTTTTCTTTAGATATTGCGTTATATATCGAAAATAGAAACGGCATATACGTTTTTTTATGCGATAATTACGCATCGGCTAAAGATTTGTATAAGAACATTTCATTTTTTTCGTCTAAAAAAATCTTCTTTTGCGAAGAAATAATTCCGGTAAGCATCCTGTATGATTTAAAACGCGATAATAATGCCGTTGTAATCCTGACCCCCCTTTCTTTTTTTTCTAAAGTCCCCGAGCCGGGCAGTCTTTTAAATTCTTTCATACATATCAAGAAAGGATTGGATATTTCCAGGGAAAACCTTATACGGACATTAATTTCTTACGGCTATGAGAAAACAACTCAGATAGAGAACGAAAACGAATTTGCCGTCAGAGGGGGCATCATCGACATATTTAACGGAGACGGACCATATCCGGCAAGGATAGATTTTTTTGACGAAACTGTCGAAGATATAAGATATTTCGATTTAAACACGCAGGTAAGCTTTAAAAACATAGACGGTTTTGCGGTATTTCCGGTTAAGTCGGATTATTACGAAAAAAAGCTTAATATTATAGATGTATTGGAAAATCCGGTTTTATATATAGAAGAACCTGAAACCGAACTTTTAGATACGTTAAACCGCGATGCGCTTAATAGAAATATTTTTAACCTTTCCTTAAATAATTTAGATAAATTTTATTATTATAATTATAAAAAATCTGCAATATATTACGGCGTCAAAAATTCGGATAATCCGATAGGACGCTTATCTTCAGCCATAGAATCCGGAAATATCGATTTTATAGCAAAACTAAAATATAAAGACGGAAAATTAAATTTAGCTTTAATTAAGAAAATTTTCATTAATCTTATCAAAAAAGGATACCGGATAATAATAGCGTCAAAAAATGAGATTCATAAAAACAGGCTGAAAACGATTTTCGGGTCCATAGGTTTAGACGAGGAGAAGGCGGGAGACAGGTTTCAAATCTCGAC
>JAJXXD010000024.1 GCA_021781285.1 bacterium
GAAACTATAATTTCGTTAAGGTCGTATTTAAAATCTAAAAAATACATATATGAGATTATAGTCGTAGACGACGGAAGCACGGATGGAACGCTCAACGTGCTCAATGATACTCTTTCGACCGATTTAAGAGTCGTCACTATTACTAAAAGCGGTAAGGGCACGGCGGTTAAAGAAGGTGTTATGTCCGCAGATAAAGAAAACGAATACGTTTTTTTTATGGACGCGGATTTATCGACCGACGCCTCCGAAATCGGAACTTTTATAGACATATTTAAAAACGAACCTGAGACCGACATTATAATCGGCTCGCGCTATCTGCCGGAAGGCGCCGTTATAGTCCAGCCCCCGTTCAGAAATCTTGTCGGCAGAACATTCAGCATGATTAAATCAAAACTCCTGGGAATAAATTTCTTCGATTCGCAGTGCGGATTCAAAGCATTCAGAATGCAGACGGCAAAAAAGATTTTCGCAAAATCCGAAATAAAAGGTTTCTCGTTTGACGTCGAAATACTTTATATCGCGCTTCTCAACGGCATAAAAGTAAAAGAAGAGAGCGTCAACTGGCATCATAAACCGGGAGGACACGTAAATTTAATTGCCGATTCCTTACCTATGCTGATAGAACTCATAGAAATATTTTTAAACAAAAACAAATACATTTTATTGTAGTTATTGTGAGCGTCAGCCAACCAATTTTACAATTTTAAACGTTAAGCCGTTATGGAATACCGGAAACTAGGTAAATCTTTTTACGATAAGGAAGATACGGTAAAAATCGCAAAGGAACTGATAGGAAAGTATTTATTGACTGATATTGACGGGGAAGGGGTCACCGGAGGTAAAATAGTTGAGACGGAAGCCTACCTCGGAGCAATAGACAAGGCATCTCATGGGTACGGCAACCGCAAAACCGAAAGAAATAAAAATTTATATAAAGCCGGCGGATATGCTTACGTTTATTTTATATACGGTATGTATTATCTATTTAACGTAGTAACAGGCAAAGAAAATAACGCCGATGCCGTTTTAATCAGGGCAATAGAACCTGAGATAGGCTTGGATATAATGCTGAAAAGAAAAGAGAAAGCGGGAAGAGGCAAAGGTGTGGTTAACGGCGGAATTAACAGAATAACATCCGGTCCCGGTCTTTTAACTATTGCGCTTGGGATAAATTTAAGACATAACGGCATTCCGGTCTGCGAAGGTAAGGAACCTGAAAAACTCAATATATGGCTGGAAGACAGAAATGTAAATATAGCAGGTAAAGATGTCATCGAAACACCGAGAGTAGGAGTAGGCTACGCCGCAGAACATGCTTTACTGCCTTACAGATTTAAAATAAAAGGAAATAAATGGGTAAGCAGATGAAACCCCGTTTATCATTCCTGCATATCTTCTGCCTGCTTTTATCAAAGCATGCCAAAGCCTGCCTTTGATTGCAGGCATAAGACGGCAGGAAACGGCTCATCCATATCTGTATCGCGCTTTATATATATTTTAGGCTGCAGCCGTTAAACAGCAGCCTAAAATATTAAACGTTATTTCTTCTTTGTGGACGGTTTCTTTGTTTCTTTTTTAATCGGCTTATTTGCCATTGTCTTCACCTCCGGTTATTGAGTAGAAACCATTTATATGTTTCTTTAATTCCTTCGCTAAAATCGGTTTTCGGTATAAAATTCATATCTTTTTTTATTTTCTCGTAATTCAAACAGCTTGTTTTCTGTTCGCCGAGTTTAGCAGGTCCGTGAACCTCTTTATATTTATTATCGAAATTTTTATTAATTTCTTTAAATAAATCGTTCACGCTTATTTCTATGGAAGTTCCGACATTGTAAATTCCGACTTTATCGATGTTTTCCAGAGCTAAAATATTAGCCTTTACGACGTCTTCGACATAAACGTAATCCCGTGTTTGATCGCCGTCGCCGTTAATAATCGGCTGTTCTCCTTTAAGCATCTTATTTAAAAATATCGCTACGACTCCGGCTTCGCCGTGAGGATTCTGCCTTGGACCGTAAACGTTTCCGTAGCGAAGGGATACATATTTAAGCCCGAATATTTCGTTATAATAATTTAAGAATTTATCCGTTGCAAGTTTTGCTATTCCGTAAGGAGACAGCGGCCATTCGGGATGATTTTCGGGAGTAGGCCTGACATCGGTATCGCCGTAAATAGCGCCGCCGGTCGAAGAAAAAATAAACTTTTTAATTTTAAAATCGGAGGAAAGTTTAATTAAATTTAACGTCCCCATTATGTTTGTTTCGGCATCAAACAAAGGGTCGGAAACGGATTTTCTGACGTCTATCTGTGCGGCAAAATGATAAATTATTTCGGGGGATTCTTCGGCAAATATATTTTCTATTTTTTTAAAATCCGTAATATCTGTTTTTACAAATTTTGCCTTGGGATTAATATTATACTCAAAACCGGTCGAAAGATTGTCGATTATTACGACGTCGTTTCCTTTGGCGATAAGTTCGTCCGTAACATGGCTTCCGATAAATCCCGCCCCGCCGGTTAAAAGTATTTTCAAAATACTCTCCTTATGCTTCTTGTTTTCAACGAACGTAAGTCAGCCATTTTTCGTATTTTTTATTTCCGCCTTTTACTACATTAAAAAATATCTTCTGTAATTCGAGTGCAACTTTGCCTGCCTTTCCCATACCTATTTTCCTGTCGTCTATTTCCCTGACGGGGGTGACTTCGGCGGCGGTTCCGGTTAAAAAAACCTCGTCGGCGATATAAAGTTGATCCCGGGTAATCCTTTCTTCTTTAATTTTTAACCCCATTTCTTTTTCCATAACCTCAATAACGCTTTTTCTGGTAATACCCGGAAGAACGGAAGAAAGAGGCGGGGTTTTAATATATCCGTCGGAATAAACGAAGATATTTTCGCCGCTTGCCTCGCACACGAATCCTAGAGTATCGAGCATTATCGCCTCGTCGTAACCGGCGTTAACGGCTTCTTTTTTTGCCAGAATAGAATTTATATATTGACCGGTGGATTTGGACATACCCATAAAAGTATTAACATGAAACCTTGCGTAAGAAGACACCTTTGCTCTGATGCCGTTTTTAAGGGCTTCTTCTCCAAGATATGCCCCCCAGTACCAAGCGGAAACAGCGATTCTGGTATCATAATTTTTTATGAATATGCCGAGTCCGCCCCCGTCGCCTATAAAGATAAGGGGTCTTATATAGCATTCTTTAAATTTATTTATTTTAACAGTTTCTATAATTGCCTTTTTAATCTCTTTCTTTTCGTAAGGAACCGGTATCTGAAGAATATGGCAGGAGTTATAAAGCCTGTCTATATGCTCATCGAGCCGGAAAACGGCCGAACCGTCTTTTTTTGTTTCATAGCATCTTATGCCTTCGAATGCGCCGAGACCGTAATGCAAAGAATGGCTGTTGACGGAAACCTTGGCATCTTTATAATCGACAAATTTCCCGTCCATCCATACTTTTGAACCCTCAAAAGGACTGGCGTTGCTCTTACCGGCTGTTTTTTTGCCTTTCATAATTTTTCTCTCTTTTAAAATTTAAAAATTAAATTTATTTCTAAATTATATACAATCTTGTTTATAATTGCGAGCATATAGATTGTTTAGCGGTCTTCGACCACTCGCAATGACTGATTTTTATATATTTTATATTATCATTTACGGAAAATCTCCGCAATAGATTTTTTATAATCGGGATAAAGAATTCCTTTTTCGGTTATTATGGCAGACACGTATTTATTTGGAGTTACGTCGAAAGCGTAATTTAACGCCTTTGCGTTTTCGGGCGCAATCCTTTTGCCGAATACCGTGACAACCTCGTTTATATCCCGTTCCTCAATAGGAATTTCATCGCCGGATTCAAGGTTTATATCTATCGTGGAAAGCGGGGCGGCTACGTAAAACGGAATATTATTTTCTTTTGCGAGAACGGCAACCTGATAAGTTCCGATTTTATTTGCGACGTCGCCGTTGGACGCTATTCTGTCGGCGCCGACTATAACCGCGTTAATTTTACCTTTTCTCATCAATAGCCCCGCTGAATTATCGGCAATAAGGGTAACCGGAATGTCGTCCTCCATAAGTTCCCACATAGTTAGTCTTGCCCCCTGAAGAAACGGTCTTGTTTCGTCGGATATTACCGATATTTTTTTATTTTCGGAAACCGCCGCCCTTATGACTCCCAGCGCGGTGCCGTAGCCGGCGGTAGCAAGCGCGCCGGCATTGCAGTGGGTAAGAACGTTAAAGCCGTCTTTTAAAAGGGATGCCCCGTATCGTCCCATATTTTTGTTTATTTCTATATCCTCATCATAGATTTTGAGGGATTCGGCTCTTATGCGGCTTACTATTTTTTTTAGATCGGCATTGTTTTTATCTACGCTTTTTCCTTCGGTTTCTACAAGCTCTTTAATTCTGCTTATCGCCCAGCCGAGATTTACAGCGGTAGGTCTTGCCGAGAACATAAAACCCGCTATATCAAAAAACTTCTTTTTAAACGTTTCGTAACTGTTTACTTCCGGCAAATCAAGCACGGATTTAGCGCCGAGATACAAACCGAAAGCCGCAGAAACACCGATTGCCGGAGCGCCCCTGACAATCATATCTTTTATGGCATCATACACATCTTTGTAAGTTTTTAATTCGACGTAAATTATTTCAAGAGGAAGTTTTCTCTGGTCGAGCATTTCGACGACGTCGTCGTCCCTTAATTTTAAAGTATAAAAAGCCATTTTTTAAAGCCTCCGTATTAAAAAAACCTAAAAATTTATATCTACAGATTCAACCACCTGTTTTACTATTTTAGGATGTAATATTTTATTTGAATGAAACGGGATCACGGCTCCTCCCGCTTTTATAATTTTCGATATATCTCTGCAATATTTCGTTCACTTTTTTAGGATTGGCTTTGCCTTTTGTTTTTTTCATCGCCTCTCCGACGAAAAAGCCGAATAATTTGTCTTTTCCGCCGATTAAATCGGCAAGTTCTTTTTGATTTTCATCAAGCACCTGTTTTACTATGTCTTCGATTCCTTTATCGTCGGAAACCTGGGCTAAATTATTTTCTTTTATGACTTCTCCCGCTTTTTTGCCTGATGAAAGCATTTCCGCCAGTACTATTTTACCGGTGTTTCTGTTAATGCTGCCGGATTCTACCGCCGTTATCAGCTCAAGGAAATCCTGAGCTTTAATCAAGCTCCTTCCTTCGCTTTCCCTTACTTTCAATTCCGAAAGAAGTTCGTTTATAACCCAGTTCGCTAATTTCTTAATTTCGACCCTGCCGTTATTTTCCTTTATTAAATCTTCAAAGTAATGCGCTATGTCTTTATCCTGAGTAAGCACTTCCGCGTCGTATTCCGTCAGCTTATATTCCGAAACGTATCTGCCTCTTTTTGCCTCAGGCAGTTCTATAATGGAATTTTTAATTTCGGATATAAACTCTTCCGATAAAATTAACGGCGGCAAATCCGGTTCTTCGAAATATCTATAGTCGTGGGCTTCTTCCTTGCCCCTCATCGACCTTGTCGTATTTTCTTTGGAGTCGTAGAGCCGTGTTTCTTGAATTACGCTCCCGCCGCTTAAAACAATATCTATCTGCCTTTCTATTTCGTATTCTATGGCTTTTTCCACAAATTTAAACGAATTTACGTTTTTAACTTCGGCTCTCGTTCCAAGTTTTGAATCGCCTTTCCGCCTGACGGAAACGTTAGCGTCGCACCTGAAACTGCCTTCCTCCATATTGCCGTCGGAAACGCCGAGATAGACGAGTATCTCTCTAAGCGCTTTTAAATAAGCCGCGGCTTCCGTGGCTGAGCTTATATCAGGTTCTGAAACTATTTCCACAAGGGGCGTGCCGGCTCTGTTTAAATCTACGTAAGACCGGTTCCCTATATGAATTAATTTCCCTGCATCTTCTTCGATATGAA
>JAJXXD010000133.1 GCA_021781285.1 bacterium
CCGTTTATTCCCTGAACCATTGTAATTCCCTCCTTTTAAAACAGTTATTAACGCTAATGCTGCTTCTTATTTTTATAATATCACAAAAATAGATATTGTCAAATTTTTTGCGTTTTATTTTACTTATTTTATTTTACGCGCTGAATTTAATATATTTATCTTTTGCGCAGCCGCAGACGGGACATTTATCCGGCGCTTCCGCTCCAACATGGGTATGTCCGCAAACCGGACAGATATAGACCGTTTCTCCGTCGAAATCCTTTCCCGAGGCATCAAGTTCCTTTGCCTTTTTATAGATTTCCCTGTGTATTTTTTCGGCTTCCAGCGCATAATACGTAGAGCGCTCAGCTTCTTTTTCGTTTTGAAATTTAGCCACCTCATAAAATACCGGGTACATCTCCTCTATCTCATAATTTTCGCCGTTATATGCAGCGGCAATATTTTCTTCGGATTTTTTAATGTCTCCAAGCGCCCTTAAGTGATTTTTTGCGTGAATCAGCTCCGCCTTAGCTATAGCCCTAAATACGTTAGCCAATTTAGGCTTGCCTTCCTTCTGCGCCTCTTCCGAAAAAATCATATACTTTACGTGCGCCTGACTTTCACCCGCAAAAGCGGCTTTTAAATCTTCTTCGGTCATACTTCTCATTTTTAAATCCTCCTATAATAATTTTAATAAAAATATACGTTTGATACGGCAATGAAATAATTTTTTAAATACTCGACGTATGCTTTTATAATTTGCCTGTATTTTTTATAATCTTTAACCGATACCGCCGGCTTTTTTGATTCAAATTTATAAAGACAGCTTAACTCGTCTTTATTTTTTAAAAATGAACAGTTTGAATAGGCGGAGCCCGCTTCATTATTAAATTTTAACGGGGTCGGCAAATAATATATGCCTGATTTTTCCGGAATTTTTATTTTAATTTTGCCGATATGCTCAAACGGGTAACCTATTATTAAAGGATACAGTCTTTTCCTCTTTAAAACAAGGCGCGTCAGGCTCATATCTAC
Organism: bacterium; assembly: GCA_021781285.1. Lineage (GTDB taxonomy): Bacteria > SZUA-79 > SZUA-79 > Acidulodesulfobacterales > Acidulodesulfobacteraceae > Acidulodesulfobacterium_A. The sequence continues at coordinate 1,015 of JAJXXD010000133.1, forward strand.
CGGTATTACCGAATGAAATACCAATTTATCTCCCTTTAATACTCCGTAATTCCTATCAAAAAATTTTATATTAAGCTTTACGTTTTTATTAATTTTCTTAATATTTTTATATTTAAAAGTTTCTATACCGGCTCCGGGGATAAAATCATATAAAAAATTTGCCGCTTTAATCTTTTTACGATAATTATTTATATTTTTAAGCGAAGTTCTTTCAAAATTAGAATATAATCCTTTATAAATTATTGAAATCCTGCCTTTTAAAGTTCCGTTCTTACCTATCCTGCCCTTTAATAAGAAAATTTTTTCGTTCTGATTAGGCTTTTCCGTAGGAGTAGAAATAAATTTAAAGCCGTTGCGCCTTAGGATCGCGGCGCCTTTTCTGCCTGCCAAACCGAAAGGAATCTTAAAAGCTTTATAAGAAGAAGAGTCGGGATATAAATAATACTCTTTATTTTTACCTTTTTCTTTTAAAGTAAAGCCGACTATGACGGAATCAAACTGCTTGAGAGAAACGTTTTTGATATTTAAGTCCGCCGTATTTAACGACGGCATGAGAACGGGATACGCATCTATGCCCTCAATCTTCAGCATCGTTATCAGCAGTGCGGCTAAGGATTTTGAATCTCCGTAACCGTTTGCAAACGTTGTGCCTGCCGGCTCGGGTTTATAACCGTTTATACCGTAGCCTATTCCTATATATCTAAAAGATTTTACAAAGCTGTAATAAATTGAAGCCGCTTTTTGTCTGCCGTTATTGTCTTTATCATTTTTAAGAGCCGATTTAACGAATTCTTTTATCTTACCCGTAGGTTTTTCCGCTTTTATAAACATTGCATTTACTTTATTAAGCAGATTATTCCACGAATTATAAGTAGATACGGCAATATAACTTCTTAAATTTTTTATAGGCGGCATATAGGATTCCTTTTTTATCGCCGCAATATTGCTAAGGGATGCGTCAAGTTCTACGAATTTTTTATTTTTAATATAAACGAACTTTTTTGAAACTGCATATTTGCTTAATTTATGCAAATAAAGATTAACATTAATCCCTTCCGGATATATCAGCGAAAAATCTATTTTTCGAACCGGTATAGTATAAGAAAAATAGTTAGTATAAAAAACGCCGTTTTTAATCAACGGCTTAAAATTATCTATCTCATAGGAAAAATTTATTACCGAACCGTCTTCGACTGCCGGCATTGAAAGAGTAAGATATTTTATGTCGGAATAGGCGGGGTAATTAACCGCAAAGTCCGGAGAAACAATATTAACCGCATGCTTGCCGACGGGAACTTTAAACATCCCCTTAAGCAAAGTATATGCGTAAAGTAATTTAATTTTTTGATATTTCTCGGAAAAAGGGACGATAACCTCGGAATACTTATTGATTCCTCTCTGCGACAGTATTTTTACCGACTCGGTTATATACGCTTTGAGTCCGTAATTTTTATTTAATTTCAGAAGAACGTCTTTCTTGAGTATGTAAGCCCCGAAATTTTTGCCGGCTTTTTCCATATTGCCTCCCTGCTCAGGCTTAACGGCGGCGGCATGCGAAAAAACAGGATTTATAAGATTAGGAGCCGAAATAAGAATAAAAGCCGAAAAAATAAGAAATAATAACGATTTTAATTTTTTGATTTTCATCAATAAGAATCCTTTTAAGAAATTAGAGTTTGATTGCAAATATCATAAATATCACATTTTTCACAGTCCGCTTCGTTCCTGTTTTTTTTGCATAAATCTAATATTCCCAACCTTGTAATTGCAAAATCATATTTTACCGGGTCGGAATAGTCAAGTTTTTTGAGATTTTCGGTTATCTCTTCCGCCATTTTAAAAGAAGGGTTTTTGCGGGCTGTTAAACCTATATACCGGCTGATTCTGCCTATATGGGTATCTACCGGCATTATCAGCTGATAAGGCTGAATGCCGCCCTGCCATATACCTAAATCAAGGTTGTCTGAATTCCTTACCATCCACCTTAAATATAAATTTATTCTTTTGCACGGACTGTTGTCTGCAGGAGAGGTAAAAAAGAAATGCACCATAGAATCTTCCGGCGGGGTATCCGTACCGTAAACGGGCGAAAAATCGACAAGTTTTAGGGCTCTTTTAGAAAAACTGACCAAAGCGTTTTTTAGATTTAAATCGGATGGATTATAGCCTTTAAGGAAAAAATTTTCTATAGAACCGTATTTTTTTAGTATTTCGCTTAAAACCAAAAACAGGGCTATAACGTCTTTTTCTTTGATAAAGCGGTAGTAAAAACCTTTAAATAATTTTAATCCTTCGGCAACATCGAAATTTAACGTAAATTCATAAAATTTATGATTAACGATTTTATCTATTTTATCTAATACTTTAAGAATTTGGCTCACCCCGCCGAATGCAAATCCCGCCGCTATAAATCCGGCAATCTCGATATCTTTCGGGTCGTCGAATTTATGGGCGAAACCGAGCGGGTCGGAATAAAGATAAGATTCTTCGAATTTATTATATAGATCTTCGAGGCATTCCTTTAATTTTAATGTTTTATTGCCCTCGCCGAACGATTTAACCTGACTGATAATCCCGCCTTTGTAAACAAACGTCTTGCCGCCGGGAAGAGACCAGCAGTCGCCTTCTTCAAGCGGATAAGGAACGTTTATCCCTCTGCCGATAAAAACTTCTTTTCCGCCTATTTTCGTATAAAAGTTAAAATCGTTATCCTCCCAGATTAAAGACCCTCCTGAAGCCGAAAGTCCGCCATCCGGATTTTTGCCTGAATTTAATTTATTTAATTCGCGTTCCGACGGTTCTTCGCCTTTTTCATATTTAAAACTCATTGCAGATACGGCTCCGTTTTAAAAAATTATAAAATTTTTCTGTTTAATTTGTATTAATATTTATGAATCCTGCGTTATTTTATACGCAAAATCCATTCCGAATTTTTCGCAGTTAAGCAAATCTTCTTCGAAGGGCGTCATTTGAATTTTTAATCCTTCCTGAACGATAATAAACCTGAGGCTTTTAAAAATATCCTGCACCATCTGAACCGCCTCCCCGCTCCAGCCGTAACAGCCGAAAACGGCGGCTTTTTTATTTTTGACGTTCAGCATAACCAAAGACGATATCATATCGAATATAGGTTTGGGCGGCTTTGCGTTAAGCGTGGGCGACCCTACTATTACTGCATCGGCTCTTTCTATATCATCTACGACGTCTTTAATATCGCGTTCGACCAAGTTTATCAGCGATACATCCGTAAGTCCGTCTATGCTTGCGCCTTTTGCAATGTGTTTTGCCATTTCTTCGGTATTGCCGTAAGCCGAAGCATAAATTACGGCTATCTTTTTAACGGCTGAATCCGCATTGGATGTTTTACTCGATTCCATATACCAGTCGATATATTTTTTTAAATCTTTTCTTAATATCGGACCGTGCGACGGAGCTATAACGTCTATATCGTAATTTTTAAGTTTTTCCAGAGCGCTTAAGGAATAGTTCTTGAAAGGCCTCATTATATGGGTGAAATAATATTTGAAATCTTCGAAGGCCTCGTCTTTATCAGATAATAAATCGTTAAAAACCTTTGGGTCGCAGTAATGGGCTCCGAAGAAATCGCAGGGAAACAGGATTTTATCTTCTTTCAGATAAGTAAACATAGTATCCGGCCAGTGCAGGAACGGGGCGCTTATAAACTGCAGAGTTTTTCCGCCCAGATCGAGCGAATCTCCATCGCCGACCGTAATATTATTATAATCTTTTTTAATAATATGTTTTACAAAATGATGAGCATTTTTCGAATAAACTAAGGTTGCGTCTTTTGCAATGTCTTTAATCAGATGAAGCGCCCCCGAATGGTCGGGTTCCGTATGATTTATAATAATATAATCGATTTTAGATATGTCCGTTATGCCGCTTAATTTATTTATCAACTGGTCTTTAGTATTGAGTTTCACGGTGTCTATCAGGGCTGTTTTTTGGCTCCCCTGAATAAAATAAGAATTATAAGTCGTTCCGTTAGCGGTAGGTATTACTATATCGAATACTCTCAAATCGGGATCGAATGCTCCGGTATAAAACACGCCGTCTTTTATCTTGAGGGCATTTTGAGATAAATAGTTATTATTGTCGATATCCATAGACTTAAACCTCCTATTTAAGTTTAAGATCGAGTCTTTATAAATTCAATTTAATAAATATACTTTTTATTATTATATCATATATAATTGTTAATTATAAGAACCTAAGGGCTTAAAAATGAAAGAATTAAGTATCTACATTCATACGCCGTTCTGCAAAAGCAAATGCAATTACTGCAGTTTTTATTCCATACCTTTATCAAAATTAAAGCCGGCAGGCAATTACGCCGATTTCGAACAATATGCCGGACTTTTGATAAAAGAAACAGAAATTATGTCCGAAAAATATTCTCTTGAAGGCTCCCATATAAACAGCATATATCTCGGCGGAGGCACCCCGTCTATTATGCCCGTAAACTTTTTTGACGACCTGATGGATTATATACGGAAAAGCTTTAAAATTGCGGAAGATGCCGAAATAACCGCGGAGATAAACCCCGAAAGCGGGGACTTAGAAAAATTATGCGCCCTGAAATCGCTTGGAGTAAACCGGTTGTCTATCGGAGCGCAAAGTTTTGACGACGGCGCGCTAAAAACGGCGGGCAGGATACATAATAAAAATGATATTTATAACGCGGCAAACAACGCAAAAAAAGCCGGATTTAAAAATATTTCAATAGATTTAATAATAGGGTTGCCGGGACAAACCGAAGATATTTTTTACAATGACGCAAGGGCAATACTGGATATGGAGCCGGCGCATATTTCGGCTTATATGCTCAGCATCGAAAAGGGTACGAAATTCTATAAGATTTACGATGAAAAAAACGGAGCGGGATTTA
>JAJXXD010000205.1 GCA_021781285.1 bacterium
AAAATCTTACAGTCCGCTTATAAGGACTCTTGCCGCGCGTAACGTAAAATTCTGCCTGCATGCTTCGGGAATTCTTCTCGAATGGTGGGAGGAGAACGACCCGGGATTAATTAAAATCATTTCTGAAGGGGTTGAAAAGGATACTATAGAGATTATCGGGGGAGGTTATTACGAGCCTATACTCGCGTCTATTCCGGGCAAAGACAGATTAAGGCAGCTTGAAATGCTCAATGCGGCTTTAAAAAGACTTTTCGGGAAAGAACCGTCCGGAGCATGGATAACCGAAAGAATATGGCAGCCCGATATTATAAAAGACTTAAAGGAAGCCGGATTAAATTATGCTTTTTTAGACGATTTTCAATTTTTTCAAGCCGGTATATCCGAAGGCGATATAGATAATATTTTCAGGACGGAATACGGCGGGCAGTATATAGATGTTTTTCCCATACACGAAAGATTAAGGTATAAGATACCTTTTGCCGAACCGAATGAATCTTTAAACGAAATACTATATTTAAACGGCAGATGTTCCAATCTCTCCGTTATGTTCGACGACGGCGAAAAAATGGGGGGATGGCCGGATACTTACGAATGGGTTTACGGTAAAGACGGAAATAAAGGATGGTTAGATAATTTCCTTAATGAAGCAAATTATAATAATAATTATTCGGGGATAAATTTTGAACTTCCGTCTAATATCTTAAAAGGCGCCGCCGGCGTCCCTCCGGCGAGAGTTCCGGTATATCTGCCGATGTCGAGCTACAGGGAGATGGGCGAATGGACGCTTTCCGTCCGGCAAAGGCATAACTACGAAGAAATAAGGACGCAAAACCCATCCGCTCCTTTAAGCGGGGGTATTTGGCATAATTTTTTGACAAGGTATCCCGAGGCAAATCTGCACCACAAAAGAATGCTAAATTTAAGCCGTAAAATAAATTATTCCGTCAAAACCTACAGTAAATATCTTGAGGGCGCGCTAAACGAACTTATGAAATCGCAGGCTAACGATGCTTACTGGCACGGCGTGTTCGGCGGCATTTATCTTCCGCATCTGAGAAGAGGAATACATACCGCTCTTTTGTCGTCGTACAGGCTGTATAAAGACGCGGTCAAAGAACATATAGAAAAAGAATATTACGATTTCGACTCCGACGGAGAAAATGAAATTTTGCTTTCAAACGATTGTTGGTGCATAATATACAAGCCTTCCTCAGGTTCTTTTGCGGCCATGGATTATATAAAAAAAGGTTTAATCCATTCGCTCGGAGATATATTTTGCCTCCATAACGAGTATGATATTTTAAAATTGAAAGAAAACCTCCTCAAAAAAACGGCGGACGGAGAAATACACGGCGGTTCCAAAAGCGGCGGAAACGGCGGCGGTAATTCTCCTAAAACGATACATAAAGAGGCAGAATATCCTTCGGATTTATGCGATGATGATTTAATAATATATCCGGACATTCTTCCCGCTTTCGAAATTTTATTTAACGGCGGGAAGATTTATTTTAAAGACGAACTCGTAGAAGAGGACGGGGACGGAAGCAGTATCGAACTTAAAGCGAGGGGCGCTAAATGCGGCCGTAAAAACGATAACGGCGATAAAATTCAAGTCGCCCGCGAAAGCGAAGGAGTATTTGTAAGTTTAAATATAGCCATAGGCGAATCCCTTAAATTTTTTATAGATTCCAAGTCGGGGACGGCGGGGAAGCTCGACGTTATTTACAGGTTTGCGTTTCCCGGCGGGGACGGTCCGGCGGTAAATATCGATATTGCCGGAGATATAAAAGGGGTAAATAATCATATCGAAAAAGAAACGGAAACGGGAGAGGACAACTTCGTATATTTAAGCGATTCGTTCTGGGGCGGCAAAATAAGTATAAAAGAGCGGACTGAAGCAAAATTTTTAAAAAATTACGATATGGTTTTTAATCCCATATCTACCATTTCTCTTTCGGAAAGCGGATATGAAAGGATTTTTCAGGGCGCGGAACTTAAATACAGTTTTAATTTAACGCGGGAAGAAGATTTTAGTAGTATAATAACTATAGACATAGCAAAGATAGAAAAGATAAACGATGCGGATTAAAACAGGGTCGTAAAAATGAGCGAGTTTAATAACGAAATATGGTTTGTGGGGGCGGAAATGGCGCCTTTGGTTAAAGCCGGCGGTCTCGGCGACGTTATGGGAAGTCTGCCTAAAGTGCTGTTGAAATCCGGTATGAACGTCAGAGTCGTTATTCCTTATTATAAAAATATAATTCCAAAAAATTTCATAGACATAAAAGAAGTTTATCCGGCGGGTAAAGTAAATTTTGGGGAAATCCCTTTTGAATTCGGAATTAAAACAGGATTTGCCATGGGCGATATTCCGATTGTGCTGGTGGAGCAGAATCATTTTTTTAACAGGGAAGACGTTTACGGTTCTCACGGCGGGGTTTGCGCCTATAAGGACAACCTGTGGAGGTACGCGATGCTCGCGCACGGGACGGCATACGCAATGAGGATTCTGGGGATTCCGCTGATAGTTCATACGCATGACTGGTCGGGAGGTTTAGTCCCTGCCGTTATAAAGCAGACGTTCGGAGACAAAAAAGTCCGGATAGAGGGTGAGGCGGAAGGCGTATTAAACGCCAAATTAGGCAGACGTATAAATGTGAAAGGATTGAGGCCGGCTATAGTTTTCACTATTCATAATCTTGGATATCAGGGCGTTTACGGTATAGACGATTTTTACGATATCGGCCTCGATTTCAAATACAATTCTTCTTCGGCTTACGAACATTTCGGAACGTTTAATGGTTTAAAAGGCGGAATGAAGCTCTCGGACGTCGTTACGACGGTAAGTCCTACATATGCAGGTGAAATTACCACTCCAGAATTCGGATTCGGACTTGACGGAGAATTGAAAAGCCTTGGGAATAACGGCAGGCTTAAAGGAATACTTAACGGAATAGATTTAGATTACTGGAATCCTAAAACCGACGGGCTTATAAGCTATAATCTGAATTTAAAAGAAGATAAATATAATCTTAAGAATTATAACGAATGGAAAGATTTTAAACTTAAAAACAAAAAAGCTCTTTTCTCCGCTCTTTCTATGCCGATAGAGACGGGCAATAACGGAAACGTTCTTCCTCTTATAGGCATAGTAAGCAGATTAACCGAAGAAAAAGGCATAAACGAATTTTTAGACGCTCTTTTTAACTGGAACGATTTTCCTTTTCAGGTCGTTATTCTTGGAAGCGGCAGGGATTACATAGAAGGAAAAGCTAATTATCTGTCTAAAATATATAGAGATAAGGTTTATGCCATGACGGGCAGTTACGACGAAGCGTTATCCCATAAAATATATGCGGCGGCGGACATTTTCGCAATGCCTTCGAAGTTCGAACCGTGCGGTCTTTCCCAAATGATAGCTATGAGATACGGCTGCGTCATCGCGGCCGGGGACACGGGAGGTCTTCACGATACCGTTTCCGATATTATGGACTCCGGCGTAAAAAACCCGTCCGGTATTCTTATCGACCGTATAAATCCCGACGGTATTGCGTGGGCGCTGAATGAATTGTATAATCGTTATATGGCGGACGGCGACGAATGGCGCAATCTTGTCGTTAACTCCGCCAATAAACAGTTCGGATGGGATGATTCCGCGAAGGTTTATGAAAGCCTGTATTACGATATTTTAAAATAGCATTGCGGCAATTTGAACCCAAATCCCGATTTAGAAATTTTTATATATGAATTACCTGAATTACTTAATAATGTCATTGCTTCGCTACGCTCGCAATGACGGGTTCTTGGAATTTCTTTAAATAGTTTCTAAATCGGGATTAAGATTGAATATTATATTGGATTTATTGCGTAAAACGGGTAAATTATATTGAACCTTCTATTATCGGTTAAAATTATATCCATAATGCTTTCCGCCTCGGTTTTAATTGCGCTTGCCGTCAAGAAGCCGGAACTAAGCGGATTTTTTGAAAAGGCCGGTCTTTTCGGGATATTTTTATTTGCGCTTTTTATACCGCTTGAAGACGGTTTTGCCGTTTTCGGAATGACAGCCGCAATTATATTTTTTAGCGCTTATAAAATTGCCGAACGCGATATTTACATCCCGAAAACCGTCTTTAATGCGCCGCTTTTAATATACGCCGCAATAGTCTTAGCTTCGTTTATCTGGACGTACAGCTTCAAGGACAGTTTAAACGAAGGCGGCGAAATAGTTTATTTCATTTTATTCTTTTTTGCGGCGGCAGGCTTGTTGAACACGCGAAAAAGAATAAATCTTATGGTTTACACCTTTACGCTTGCCATATGTATTGCTATAATTTACGGATTTTTTCAGGGAATTTTTATAAATGCGCTTCACTCGCAAAACAGGCTTACCGGATTAATCGGCAACTGGGTCGGTTTTCCGGTGCAGGTTTCTTACGGTTTAATCGTAATTATAGCCTATTATCTGCTGAATTTTAAAAAGCGGGGCGAGAGCGGGGCGATATCTTTGGCGGGAATAATTCCAAATGCCGCGTCCGCCGTTTTTTTTGGATTTATTCTGCTTTTGGGATTTTTCGATATAGCGTTTGCCAAGGCAAGGTCGGCGTGGCTCGGGATTATACCGGCAATTTTTGTTTTAATGTATTTAAAATCAAAAAAGCTTTTTTTTGCGGCATTGATTTTGCTTTTTGTATTAAATATCGGAATTTTTTCCGTATCAAAAACATTTAAAAACAGAATTTTTTCTATGTTTAATCCAAAAATATACAGGCTTGAGCTTAAGAATCACGGCGACATCGAAAGCCATATAGCTTTAATAGAATCGGCATGGACGGTTTTTAAAAGATTTCCGTTAACCGGCGTGGGAGTCGGCGCATTTTCAAAGTATTTCGACGAGCATAAAGATGTAAGATTTCCATGGTATTATAATCCAAAAACGGGCAAGAAACTTTACGATTTATACGATAACTGGCCGGAAAACGGTTATATGCAGACGCTTGCGGAAACCGGAATATTCAGCTTCATGGCGCTTATGTGGCTTTTCTTTCTTGCCCTGCAAAAGCCGTTTAAGCTTTTTAAATATTCCGGCGATAAATTTAAGCGCAAAATAGCCGCAATGACCATAGGGGCAAGCATAATATTTTACGGTTCGTTTGCCGGCGTATCCAATATGTCCAACGATGAACTGACGAACCTATGGCTTTTTTTTCTGGCGTTATTCGCCGCGGCAAATTCGCTTCCGCTTGCTTCCGGTGAAAAATAAATTATGTTATCTCAGAGAAGTAAAATACTTGCGCAGTATCTTTATATCTTATCCGTTATCTTTATGTGCGGAAGTTTTTTTCTTGCGTTTGCGACATACGACGCCGTAAGTCCTTTAATTATCGGCTATAAATTATATGCCGTATCTTACTATATCTGGCTTTTGATTCCAGCCGGCATTATTTTTTATCTCCTCCTTTTTGTTTTCGGAATGTATTTAAACTTAAACGTTAAGGATTTTAAATCCGATGTCCTAAGGCTGTTAGAAATTACGGTTATTGCCGTATTTTTGATATACGCAATCCTGTTTATGTTTAAAATAACATATATCTCGAGGCTTTTTATAGGATATTTTGCGGCTTATTCATTTTTATCACTCGTTCTGGCGGATTATATAGGGAGAAAACTCGTAAGAAGTTTGAAAAGGCGGGGCTATTCGATAAGAAACATTCTTCTGGTAAGCGGAGACGAAACGGAAAACGCCGGCGCCAATTTCAGGGAAACTATAGCGTCGCAGGAATATCTCGGCATAAAATTGGTTAAGGAAATAGATAAAAAAGATATGAACGGCCTTATAGATTTTGTATTGAATAACCCGGTCGATG
>JAJXXD010000187.1 GCA_021781285.1 bacterium
CTTAATCGCGTCTTCTACGACAACCATAGTCCCGTCGTCCATATATGCGATACCCTGATTTTTTTCTCTTCCTTCTTTAGTGATTAATACGGTCATTATTTCTCCGGGAAGAAGAATCGGCCTTAGGGCTTTAACGAGGTCGTTTATATTTAATACGCTGATGTTTCTAACCTGAGCGACTTTGTTAAGATTAAAGTCGGTGGTAATAATCTTGCCGTTTTTTTCTTTGGCAAAGGCGATTAATTTCGCATCGACCTCTTTTATATTCGGATAATCCGCATCGGTAAACTTGATATTCATATTTTTATCTTCCCTTAGTTCTTTCAATATATCCAAACCTCTCCTCCCTTTTACCCTTTTTAGGGGGTCCTGAGAATCCGCTATATGCTGAAGTTCATGCAAAACAAAAGTCGGTATAACAAAAGTTCCATCGATAAAACCTGTTTTTGAAACATCGAGTATTCTTCCGTCGATTAAAGAGCTGGTATCTATAACCTTATAGTTGCGGCATTCTTCCCCGCCGCCGCTTCCGCCCTGCAAACCTTTTGAATCCGCCTGTTTAACTCCGATGCCGAAATCGTCGGACACCCTTAAGCCTATAATAAGCCCCATGTAGCCGGCCACGAAGTTCACGAAAGCGTAAGTAATATACCCCAGATCGGAACCGGTAAAAAAAGACTTAAATAACTGGTAAGTAATATAATTCATTATAAAAAGTCCAATAAAAAGTCCAATTCCTCCTGTAAGAATTTTTTTTGTGGAAATGGACTCCATACTTTTTTCAACGGAAACTACGATAAAGCCGATTGTAAAGCCGAATAAAAGCCCTACGTAAGATAAAAAGTCGTTATGCCAGTATTCTTTGCCTATTAAAAAACCGAGAATAGCGGAAATAAGAACCAGCATTATCCTTACGAAGAGGATTGGTTTCTTATTAAAAATTTTCATTTATATTATATTTAATAATTATTTTTAAAATACTAAACGGTTAAATTTAAATTAGGGGACTGAACGGGAGTATTTATAAATATCTTTTTTATTTTTTCTTCTATGTAAGTTTCCGGCCTGTTCATTACGGTCGAAAGTTCTTTGATAATTAAGTGTTTTGCCTTTTCAAACATTTTTTTCTCGGCAAAAGACAGCTCTTTCTCGCACTTTAAAATATAAAGGTCCCTTAAAACTTCGGCAACCTCGAAAAGGCAGGAGGAGCACAGCTTTATATTGTATCCGTTAAACCTTTTATTCCATGATTCTTTCCTTGCGAAAGGCTTTTTGACGCATTTTTCTTCAAGCACGTCAAAAACTTTCTGTATCTCGTTTTCTTTAATTAGAAGACGAAGTCCCGCTTCGGCTTCATTTTTAACCGGTACCATAATTTTTGCATTGTTTTCCAAAACCCTGATATTGTAAAAAGACAATTCCGTAGAACCTATTTTCTGCTTGGAAATAGATTCCACGATACAAACGCCGTACCCCGGATAAAATACAAACTCGTTTAAGTTCAACATTTTTAGGCCTCCTTAAACTCTTTGAATCATTAAGTTAATTAAAACCAACATTATATACGGTATCTCTTTCAGTAGGGAGCTTGCCTGCCTCTTCTATTATCTTTTTTACATTTTTAACGCTGAGCCCCGCCGGGTTAATGGAGCCTGCATTATGCGATATTTTTTCCTCCGTCAGCGTCCCGTCGAAATCATCGGCGCCGAAAGAAAGGGAAACCTGTGCAAGGTTAATGCCCAAGTTTACAAAAAACGTTTTTATATGCTTGAAATTATCTAAAAAAAGGCGCGAAACGGCAATTACTTTAAGGTCGTCGTATCCCGTAGTAAACCCCGAATTCCTGACTGCGGTGTTTTTAGGCTGGAAAGCAAAAGGAATAAAAGATTTAAAGCCTCCGGATTCATCCTGCGCAAATCTTATTTCGTTTAAATGGCTTACTCTGTCTTCATAACTTTCTTTTACTCCGTATAACATTGAAGCATTGGAAGGAATGCCTATTTTATGGGCGGTTTTGTGTATTGAAATCCATCTTTCCCCGCTTATTTTTTGCGGACATAATTTTTTTCTTATAGCCGGATTGAAAATTTCAGCTCCGCCGCCGGGGAGAGCGTCTAAACCGTTTTCTTTTAAATCCGTCAAAACGCCTTCTATGGACAACCTTGAAATTTTAGATAAATAATCTATTTCTACCGCCGTGAAAGCCTGTACCATTAAAGACGGAAATTCATTCTTTATTCTGCGGACCATATTTAAATAGAAGCTGTAAGGAAGGGAAGGATGAAGACCTCCGACAATATGAACTTCTTTAAAATTATTGGTTTTGTAATTAGTCTTAATATATTCTATTATCTCTTCTATGCTCATAGAATATGCATCCGTTTCTTTTCCGTTTCTGTAAAATGCGCAAAAGGCGCACCTATTTACGCATATATTAGTATAATTTATATGAATATTGACGATATAATATACTTTATTTCCGTTGATTTTAAAGTTTTTAAAGTCTGCAAGTTCTCCTATCGAGAGCAAATCGTGAGATTTAAACAAAAACAAAGCGTCGTCGGTTGACAACCGTTTATTATTATAAACCTTTTCTTTTATTAAATCAAAAGTTTTATTTTTAATCATAACCTTTCCATCTTGCATAAATATCGTTCTCTATGCCTAACGCATCTAAAATTTTGCCGGTTATAAAATCTATAATATCTTCGACCGTCCGGGGCATATTATAAAATGCGGGAATGGGCGGGAGTATCGTCGCCCCCGATGAATGGAGCGAGAGCATATTTTTAAGGTGTATATCGTTAAACGGGGTTTCTCTGGGACATACGATTAGTTTTTTTCTTTCTTTAAGCATAACGTCCGCCGCCCGTTCTATAAGGTTTCCGGAAATTCCGTTAGCAATTCTGGAAAGACTGCCCATAGAACACGGAATAACTATCATGCCTTTAACGTTTTTTGCGGAGCCGCTTGCAATGCGCGCCTCTAAAAAATTCTCGTCTAAAAAAGCAAATCTGCCGCCGTCTTTATGCAGCCCGAATTTGTTTTCTATCTCATTTTTTATCTTTAGATTAAAACCGTTTAAAGAATCGTTTCCGCCGGCGCTTGCTTCGCCGCCCCCGGAAATATCCGCAAACATTCCAAGCTCATCCTTAATAACCTTAAAACCCGGCTTAGAAATTATAAGATGGACAAAAAAAGAACGGCTTATTAAAGCCTTAAGCAGGCTGAACCCGTATATCGCTCCGGACGCTCCCGTCAAGGCGACTATGTAGGAATGACGGTCCGCTTCTTCCATATTAAAATTTTCTTTCATATTTTTTCATTGCCGCATATTAGAATATATGACGCTTGCGGATATAAAAACGAAAAAAGTTATGGAAATATATCCGTTCATAGTAAAAAACGCGGTATCGATATTATTTAAGCTCTTATGAACTAAAAAATGTTCGTAGGCAAAAAAACAGGTAACGAGAATTATCCCTATAATATATAAAAAATTAAGATTAAATATAAAATATATGTAAACTAAGCATATTAAAGCAAGAAAATGCAATATTCTGGAAACCGTTATCGCGTTTTTTATTCCGAATTTTGCGGGCACGGAAAAAAGCCCGTTTGCGGTATCGAAGTCATAATCTAAAATAGCGTAAAGAATGTCGAATCCCGAACCCCAAAAAACCACCGCAAGGCCGAGAATCAAAATTTTATAGTCTATACTTCCCGTAACGGCGAGCCATGTCCCCAAAGGACCTAATGCCATACTTATTCCCAGAACCATATGGGAAAAAAACGTAAATCTTTTCGTGAAAGAATAAAACGTGATAAAAATAATAACAAAAGGGGAAAGAACGAAACATATAAAATTTAATTCGTAAGCGGAAAATATAAGCATTATATAGGAAATTACTCCGAAAATAACGCCGTATAAAGTAGTAAGCTCGCCCTTCGGAATGGTTCTTTCCATCGTTCTTTTATTTTTTGCATCTATTTTTCTGTCTATTATCCTGTTAAACGCCATTGCTCCGCTTCTTCCCGAAGCCATAGCTATAATGACCCATATCATCTTATAATAAAAAAGGGGCGCGCCGAAAGACGCGGGATATTTATCGTAAAAGGCAAGGAGAAAAGCGCTGAGGGCGAAAGGCAGGACAAATATAGTATGGGAAAACTTGACCAATTCTAACGTATTTTTTATTTTTTTAAGCATTTTAGTTTAACTTAGACCGTATTCCTTCCATTTCTCATCGACAAGTTTTTTTATATCGTCCGACATAATTATATCGTTCGGCCATTTTCTCTTATAGCCTTCCGATGTCCATTTTTTTGTAGCGTCTATTCCCATTTTAGAGCCGTAGTTTGGAATATCGGAGGCATGTTCCAAAACGTCGATAGGCCCTTCTACAAACGAAACGTCTCTTTTGGGGTCGATATTATTGCATATTCTCCAGATAACCTCGCTCCTGTCCTGAACGTTAACGTCCTCGTCCAATATGACTATTATTTTAGTAAACATCATAAGACCGAGACCCCATATTCCGTGCATAATCTTTTTTGCATGGCCGGGATAGCTTTTTTTAATGCTTATAAATGCCAAATCATGGAATATGCCTTCGAAAGGCAGATTCATATCGATAATTTCCGGAAAAATCTTTTTTATGGCAGGAAGAAAAAACCTTTCCGTAGCTTTTCCTATATAGCAGTCCTCCATGGGCGGCTTGCCGACTATGGTAGCAGGATATATCGCATCTTTTCTGTGCGTTATAAGGGTTACGTGAAATACCGGATAAAAATCCTCGAGCGAATAATATCCCGTATGGTCGCCGAAAGGTCCTTCGAGCCTGAAATCTTCGGCGGGGTCTATATATCCTTCAAGAACAAACTCGGCATTTGCGGGAACATATATATCGTTCGTTTCCGATTTCACGAGTTCGACCGCATCTTCTCTTAAAAATCCCGCGAACATCATCTCTTCTATGTCGGGAGGAAGCGGCGCCGTAGCGGAATAAATCACCGCCGGATCCGAACCTATAACTACGGAAACGGGTATCTTTTTGCCTGCTTCTTTATATTTTCTGAAATGCCTTGCGCCGTCTTTATGTATGTGCCAGTGCATACCGCACGAAGTATCGTCGAAAACCTGCATTCTATACATTCCGACATTTGTCGAGCCTTTTTCCGGGTCTTTCGTAAAAACAAGAGGAAGGGTAATAAACGGTCCGCCGTCTTCCGGCCACGTTTTTAAAACCGGCAAAATATCCAGCAGGGGCGGCTTGTCTATTATGACTTCCTTACATTTGGCATTCTTGACGATTTTGGGCATATAATCGGCGAGTTTTTTAAGTTTTGAAAGAGATTTTATCTTTTCAAAGAAATTCGTGGGTATTTCGGGGTCTATTATTTCAGAGATTCTTTTTCCGACGTCGTCGAGGCTTTCAACCTCAAAAGCCTGTAATATGCGCTTATTTGAACCGAACATATTTATTAAAACCGGAAAATTATAGCCTTTTACGTTTTCGAATAAAAGCGCCGGACCTTCTTTTTTTACCATCCTGTCCGCAATTTCCGCTATTTCCAAATTTCTATCGACGGGAGCGCCTACTCTGCGTAAATCGTTATTCTTTTCTAATATCCCGATAAATTCGTGCAGGTCTTTATAAGGCATGTTTAATTTTTTTATAATAATACATATAATATTAAATTATCATCGGTATTATTATATCAAAATTATAAAAAAAATAAAAGAAAAAGGTGTCAGATTTCGGCTTTTTTTATCCTGTAATCGCCCTTTTTGACGGTATATCCGGTATTATCAAAATATTCCAGCAGGGGAATTGCATATTTTCTCGATAC
>JAJXXD010000079.1 GCA_021781285.1 bacterium
CGAGATAAGGCTTCATTAAAGTAGGTATCGGCTTCATTGCGCATGTTACGCTTATCATTTCTCCGTTGGACATTCCGCCTTCTATACCGCCTGCATTGTCGGTTTTTCTGTAAAACCCGTCGGACTCCTCTTTTTTATAATAAATAGAGTCGTGGCATTCCGAACCTTTCAGATAAGCCGATTTTACTCCTGCGCCGATTTCGACGCTTTTAATTGCTTGTATGCTCATTATAGACATCGCTATATGGGCGTCCAATTTTTCGTCCCACTGCGTAAAACTGCCTAGACCGACCGGCACGCCCTTTGCCTGAGCGGTTATAAGCCCGCCGACCGTATCTCCTTCCGCTTTCATCTTGTCGATTAATTCTTTTGTTTTTTCTTCCAATTCCGGATAAGGCATACGGAGCTCGGAATTTTCAATATTCCGCATTATAATTTCGTCGAAAAGGTCGATAGAAAAAATGGAAAAATCTGTCCCCGTTTCCGTCCCTATGCTTAGAGCCGCCGAAGCAAACTCGATGCCGAAATTTTTTAAAAATATTTGGCAAATCGCCCCGACCGCAACTCTCGAAGCGGTTTCTCTCGCGCTTGAACGCTCAAGGACATTGCGAATATCGTCTAATCCAAATTTTATAGAACCGGCAAAATCGGCATGACCCGGTCTCGGAGTATGGATTTTGCTTTCTTCTGAAACCGGCTTGTAAGCGTCCATCCTGTCCCGCCAGTTTTCGTAATCTTTGTTTTTTATAAAAAACGAAATAGGCGAACCCGTCGTTAAGCCGCCCCTGACGCCGGATAAAAACTCTATTTTATCGGTTTCTATCTTCTGCCGTGCGCCTCTGCCGTAGCCCGACTGCCTGAGCCTCAATTTCACGTTTATAAAATCTTCGTCTATTTTAACGCCTGCCGGAAAGTTGTCTATTATAGCAACAAGTCCTTTTCCGTGTGATTCCCCCGCCGTCAAAAATCTTAGCATTTCTCTTTACCTCCAAATAGCTACCCTTCTATCATCGCATAAGCGTTATGGTTATGTATGCTTTCGAAATTTTCCGCTTCAACCCTGAACCATTTAATATTTTTATTTTTCTTCAGTATTCCTGCCACGCACCTTGCCACATCCTCCACAAACATCGGATTTTCATAGGCATGCTCCGTCAAAAACCTTTCGTCTTCCCTCTTCAAAAGGGAATATATCGGTGAGCTTGCACAGGATTCAACATCGGCTATAATATCTTCGAACCATATAAGTTTAGAAAATTCAAGGGAAACGGAAACAATGCCCCTTTGATTATGCGCGCCGTATTTAGATATTTCCTTAGAACAGGGGCAAAGAGTATTTACCGGAACCTTGACGCCGATTATTATGACGCTTTCGTCGTCGGCAGTGCCGGAAAAGGGGACGGAACCCTTTTTCGTTACATCCCTTATCGTCCCGTTATAATAGCAGATATATTCCATCAAGCTCTTTTTCCCGCTGACCGGCGCCGCTTTTTCTATAAAATAGGGAAATTCGATTTCGACCGAAGCCGAACCGGCATTCAAAACTTTTTTAATTTTTCTTAAAATATCCGGAAAGCTGACTATGCTTATTTCGCCTCTGTGTTCGTTTAAAACCTCTAAGAAACGGCTCATATGCGTTCCCTTAAAGTAATGCGGAAGGTCAACGTACATATTTATGTCTGCGACGGTATGCTGGAATGATTTTGCTTTATCAAGAACGGATATGGGATAATGAAGGTTTTTTATACCGACTTTATCGATTGCTATGCCTCTTTTATCTTTTAAATTTTGAACGTCTTTCAACATTGCTATATTTTAGCAAAAAAACATCATTTTTAGCAACCGCAATATTAAAAAAGGGGTCTGATTTCAAATCAGACCCCTTTTTTCTTTCTTTTTTACTTTTTTATAACATCTTTTTTAAAAAATAATCAGCTGTTAATGATTCTAGGCGTAATAAATATCATCAGCTCGTCTTTGGAATAACTTATATTTTGGGATTTGAAGAGCCAGCCCAGAAGAGGAATACTCATAAGTCCCGGAATTCCATTATTAGTGACGGTTTTGCTCATCTGATAAACGCCGCCTATAACGACGGTCTGTCCGTTTTTAATTATAACGGTGGAATTGGCGCTTTCCGTGTCAAGCGTAGCCTGCGCGCCCGAAACGGGAGGAGCGACGGTATTATTAGACGAGTTTATAACAAGTTTTACATTTCCGTTTGCCATAATGTGAGGAGTAATCTGGAGCGAAATCTGCGCGGTAATCGCCTGAGGAGCGGCGGTTGCGCCGACTCCCGCTACGCCGGGCAGATAAAGCGTCTGACCCTTTTCTATAGTTGCCGTCTGGTTATTAAGAACTACTACTTTAGGCGAAGCAATGGATTTTGCTTTAGACAAACTTTCGAGCGCTTGAAGCGTTGCGTTTATACTGGCATAAGAGTTTAATATTCCAACGGTGAACGTCCCTGCGGACGGCTGCGTCGTAAGCGTTGGGCTTAGCCCCGGGCCGGAAGGCGTTCCGGTAGTTTCGCCGCTGAAATAATTCGGCGATACGGCGGCATTCGAAGAAGTCGGCGCCGACCCCAGATAACTGCCGCTCCAGTTTATACCTAATTGATTCGAATAATTTTTACTGACCTCGACCATCTTTGCGACAATCTCTACTTCAGGCGTTCTTTTATCGAGCATTTTCACTAATCTTACGGCTTTTGCGACATGATTCGGAATATCCGTAATAAGCAAAGAATGCAGGGACTTGTCGTAAATAACCTTGCCCTGCGAACTTAAAACCGATTTTACTTTGGATATAAGCCCTGTAGCCGAAACATAATTAACCGGAATGAGCCTTGTGACCTTATGCTCCGAAACCGCTCTGGCTTTTTTCTCTGCGGAAACTACCGACGCTATCGTTCCGGTAGAGTTTATGTAATATATCCCATCTTTTTTAACCATTCCAAGGCCGTATGCTTCGAGCACGAGAGATAAAATATTTTTGAGCGGAACGTCTTTCATTTTCATCGTAACGGTTCCTTTAACGTCCGAACCTATTAAAACGTTCATATCGGAAACCTTTGCGATCATTCTTATAACATCGACTACGCTCGCATTCTGAAAGTCGAAACTGACTCTCATATCCTTAGGGTCTAAGAAAAATTTTTTAACGGTTTGAGGAGAACCGCCTGCCGCCATAGACGACGCAGATACCGCCGGCTGACCGCCTATAGGCTTCGCGGTCAATGTGCCGTCCCCGTTCTGTCCGGCATATGCCTGAGCCGCCCCGTATATAACATATATAAAAGATGCTATATATATTAACGTTAATGCCGCAATCCGCTTTTTCATATTATTTTTCCTCATTTTTATTATATCGTCCGTTATTTTTAATTTATTTATTTATTTTAATCCCATAACGACGTTCGTCGACCGCATTTGTCCGAGAATATTATAAGTCCTTTCGATTAAATTTACTTCGCTGCCGCTTATCGAAACCACCCTTGCCCTGTTTACTCCGACTAACGAACCTACGGTAATTATATAAGACCTGTTATCAGGGGTTTGAATCATCGCAAAATATCTTCCCCTCCTGTTCATAATGCCGACGACCTTCAGAGATGAAATGCCGTACTGCAGAAGAGGCAGTTCACCTGCTTTGAACGACGTAACGTGTTTTTGTGTATATAAAAACGTCTGGAACGGGTCCCTCTTTAAATAATAAGGGTAGGAGGTCGCAAAAGAATTTACCTGCCGAAAAAAACACGTAAAGACAAATATGAAGACAAATATAAAAAGAAGTTTTCTCATTTTTTAACCGCGCCTCCGTTTTTTTTACCGGCTTTTAACTGCCCTGCCGGAGGAGCGCCTATGAAGGAAAAAGCCGTTCCGTTAAAAGAAACCGAAACTTTGCGTCCCTTAGAAGCCCTTGAAATAGCAACGTTATGCACGTCCACTATTCTTTTCATAACCGCAAGCTTATAAAAAAACTTATAGACGTTATAAAAATCTCCGCTTATATTCATCGAAAAAGGGACTGTTTCGTAAAAACCTTTGGCGGCGCCCTTTTCCGGCTTAAACATTTTTAAATTAAGATTAAGGACCTTTTCGTAGTTTGAAATTTTCATTAAAAGCTGGGGTATGTTTTTCTTAGAGGGAAGTTCCGAAAGCAGGCCCGCAAATTTTTTATTTAGTTTCTTATCCTGCTTTAATAATACGGGATAACTCCTTACTAATGCTAAGTATGAATTATATTTGGCGGTTATTTGGCTCAATTCGGCCTGTTTTTGAGAGACTTTCGCCCTAAGCCCCGAATACATAAAATAATAGTATATCCCCATTACGGCTATAAATAAAACGATGCTTATAGCCGTTCCGAGAACTGCCGGATTGCCGAAATCTATTTTTGATTTAATCGATTTAATATCCATTTTATTTTACGTTCATAGTTAAACCGAAACTTTGAAGCCTTAAACCCTGCTTTTTGACCTCGGAAGTCTGGACTAAACTCACGCCGCCGAAAAAGCCCGTCTGGCTTAAATTATTCATAAATATGGATTCTACTTGTCCATCCAAAGCTATTCCCGTAACGGAAATTGCCCCTTTATTTGATTTTAAAGAATTAATCCATGCAAATCTGGGGATTGCCGTCGTAATATAGTAAATATATCCGATAGGACCCATCTGCTCTTTTTTTAATGTTTTGATAACGTTAATCTTCTCGAGAATTTGCGATTCTTTAGCTTTTAACGAGTTTACCGTTCTGACCTTAGGCATCAGCATCGCCGTCTTTTCGTTATAATTCTTTATGTTCCCGTTTAAACCGTTGATTTTTTTATCTATGGAGGTTTGAAGAAAGAAAACCGCTATTGCGGCAAGAACTACGGGAACGATAAAATAAATCAATAAGCCGCCCGTTTCAATTTTGATTTTTATTTTTTTGGGTTTCTTATTTAAATTAATTTTAATCAATTTATTCTACTCCCCTTAATGCCAATCCGACCGCAACGGCAAAAAAATGGCTTTTATCGTCGGAGATATTCTGCCTGAAAAGTAAATTTCTGAAAGGGTTTATATTAACTGTGGGGATATTTATTTTTGTTTCTATATCCTCCATGATACCGGGTAATTTGCTTGAACCGCCGGTAAGATAAACTTTTTTGGGATACTGCTTGTCGTTGTTTGCGGCAAAATAATCTATCGTTCTTTGAATTTCGGATGTTACCCTCGACAGTATCATATTAAGATATATCGAATAATCGACTTTAAAATCTTCGTCTCTGTTTCCCATATTGCCGATTTTTATATTTTCCGCTGCGTTAACGTCTATTTGAAATTTTTTTGCTATTTCTTCCGTAATATTCATCCCGCCTATAGGTATATCTCTTCTGAATAAATTTACGCCTTTTTGAAGCACATGGACATTCGTTTCCGATGCTCCGATTTTTATAATAGCCGTCAATTCGTCAAATTCTTCAGGATAATTAAAATTAAACATATTTTCCAGCGCTATGCAATCGACGTCCACGATATTAGGATTTAATCCGCATTGATGAATAAAATCCATTTGATTCTCAACGATATCTTTCTTTCCGGCGACTATCATGATTAGATTGTTGCCCGCATCGTTAGGGGAATCTCCTAAAATTATATAGTCCAAGAATACCTCGTTCATATCGTAGGTAATATATCTTTGGGCCTCGTAATATATCGAAGAATCGATCTCCTTAGGCTTCATTTTGGGCATTTCTATGGTTTTTATTATGACATGTTTGCACGGTATTCCTATAGCGACTTTTTTTTCGCTG
>JAJXXD010000119.1 GCA_021781285.1 bacterium
TTTAGAGGCGCCATATTTACTCCCCCCTGAATAAATAAATTATGTTATTTTAGGGAGAAGAACAAAATTTCTTCTCCCTTTATTTATATAAACAAATCAGCGACTGTCTGCAGATAAGTTTTATTACGATTAACTTAAACGCATCCGGTAGGCTTAGGAAGTCCTGCTATTTTAGCAAGCTGTTTAGCCGGACCTTCGGGAAATAATTCATAGATAAACTTGTTCGCTTCCTTTTTATCAGGTAAATTTTCAAGACTCATAACCTCTTTCGTAAGAGACTTAATGGCGGGAGCAACCTGAAACTGCTGAAAATAATTCCTTATCCATTCTATAAGTTTCCAGTGTTTTTCTGTTAACTCTACGTTTTCAGTTTTTGCCAAAGCTTCTGCGAGACCTTTGTCCCAGTCGCCTAAATTTTGAAGATAACCTTCATCGTCCGTTTGAATCTTTTTTCCGTTATAATCGAGTTCAGCCATTAGTAAAACCTCCTGTAATTTTAATTAATATTGTGAGTTTTATTTAAATTTAAACCATATCTATATATCCGCACGGACAGCTTTCCGCGCATTTTTTGCATCCGTTGCATGTTTCCAAATGAAACTCGAAGTGCAGTCCTTTAGGTAATTTTTTTACGGCGCTTTGAGAGCAGTATTCGAAACAGCTGCCGCAATCGAAACACATACCGCAGCTCATGCATCTTTTTGCCTCCAATATAAGCTCATCCAGACTGAGGTCGTTTAAAATTGCGTCAAAATCCTTAACTCTTGCTAAAGGATCTCGGGACGTTCTTCTCTGCCTCTCAGAGGTTTGGAAATATGCGATATACATATTTTTACCCTCTCTGTTAACAGCGTCGCCGTATTTTATAATCCTTCTTTCATCTTTAATTACCTGTTCTCCGGTAAATTTTTTATGTATGGCGTACGCCGCATACCTTCCCATACCGATAGCGTCTGTAACCAATCCGAATTTTAATATATCGCCGCCGGCAAAAATTTTATCTTCGTTAGCCACGAGATAATTATCGTCAACCTTTAAAAACTCGTTATTCTGATTTTTAGCAAGATTCTCCATGCCTTTATAATCCGGCTTCTGACCGAACGAGTAAATAAGAGTATCTAATTTTAGCGTAAGCTCCTGACCGCCTTCTATAATTATCGGATGGACCCTGCCGGAAGCGTCTTTTTCGGAGAGTTTCATTTTTTTAAGTTTAACCGCGACGGCCTTACCGTTTTCGGTAATTATTTCATTTAAAGCAAATAAAAACTCGAATTTAATTCCTTCCGCATGTCCTTCTTTGACTTCGGCAGAACCTTTTTCTTTTATTTCCGATACATCGTTTAACGTACCTTTATTATAAATAAAAGTAACATTGGCGCCGAGCCTTTTAGCCACCATTCCTGCGTCCATGGCGCTGTCGCTTCCGATAACCACGACTTCCTTGCCGGCGTCTTTAAGTTCGCCGGAAGCCGCTTTTTGAAGAAACTCTATACCGGTATAAACATTAGGAGAATCCGCTCCGCTCATCTTCATTTTTATAGGCTCATGCGTTCCTATCGCCACAAAGACGGCGTCAAATTCGGATTTAAGTTTATCGATAGTTATATCTGTTCCAATATTAACGCCTGTTTTAATTTCTACGCCGAGATTCTTAATGCGTCCAACCTCTGCATCGATAACATCTAACGGAAGTCTGAAACGCGGAATGCCGTATCTTAAATATCCGCCTGTTTCGGGATATTTTTCGAAAATAGTAACGTTATATCCTCTGATTGCAAGGTGGTATGCGGCGGAAAGTCCCGCCGGTCCGCTTCCTATAACCGCTATTTTCTCTTTTCTCGGGGCATCGGTCAGTTTCTTAAACTGAAGATTATTCTTTATTCCGTAATCTCCTACAAACATTTCTATGGCGTTTATCGCAACCGGATTATCTTTTTCGCTCCTGTTGCAGGCATCCTCGCAGGGATGCGGGCAGACTCTTCCTGTAACGGAAGGCAGAGGATTGGATTCCGTGAGCATATAAAATGCCTGTTTTAGCGATTCGTCCATAGGCCTGTCGTAAGATTCGCTCTGAGCTATAAACTGTATATAATCTCTTACTTTGGTACCGTTGGGACAAGTGTCCATACAAGGCGGCTTTTTTTCGACATACTGGGGCCTGAACGGGGATTGAGACATCCCCCCGCCAGTGCTTGCCGCAATCTTCGCCGGCTTTTTTACTTTTTTTAATTCAAGCATAAATTTTCCTTTCTTATCTTATATATAGTAAAATATATAATAAATATTATAAGATTAATAGATTTTTTGAAACAACAACATAAAAAATATTATTACTGGTTTTCCGGCAGAGCCAAAAAACTACCTCCGGCATATCCGTAAACTAATTTTTCTTCGTCCATAATTTCCTTTAATGCCGCTTTTATATCGTCTTTAGTCAAACCCTCGCTCGCAAACTCTTTTTCCATTTCTTTTACGATATCGATAGGTTTGAATCTCTTTTTGCCGGCATACTCTTTCACGAGTCCGACTATTTTATCTTCGACTTTTTTCTTTGTTTCATCGGTCATAATATAGTAATCCTCAATTTAAATTTTGTTAATAAAACCCAAAAAAATTATAATCTCGTATGAGAAGAGTAATTCATCGTGGTTTCGGCAAGCCTGAAGTCGTCAATGTGATATTTTGTGAACGGGAATCCCGTAATCTTAAAGAATCTCGACCAGCCTATCCTTTCTATCCATTCGCCTACTCTTTCGCCCGGTTCCGCTCCTTCTTTATATGCATTAAGGATGGTCTTTATGGCGTCAACGACTCCCGGCCATCTCGGCGGGTCGTTCGGAATAAACGGAATGGCCAATTTAGAGAACGTAGGCTTTGTCCTTGCATTGGAAACCTTGCCGCCGACCCATATAGACAACCCGTCGTTTTCGGCATTAGCAATCGGCATTGCGGGACAGACGGTATAACAGCTTCCGCAAAACACGCATGTTTCCTCGTTTACTTTCACGCCCGGCTTGCCGTCCACGGTATCCGGCCTGATAGAATTAGTCGGACAAGCGGCAATAGTGCTGGGTATTTCGCAAAGGTTTCTAAGTCTTTCGGCGTCTATTCTCGGCGGTTTTCTGTGAGTTCCGACGATTGCGATATCCGAAGATGAAACCGAACCGCACATATTTAAACAGCATGCGAAAGCGATCCTTGTTTTTGAAGGAAGTTTGTCTTCGACGAAATATTCATACAACTCGTCCATAACCGATTTAACGACGCCGGAAGCATCGCTTGCGGAAGTGTGGCAGTGTATCCACCCCTGAGTATGGACTATATTTGCGATGATGTTGCCTATGCCGCCGACGTTATAACCCATTTTTTCAAGGTCTTTTTTAAGCGGTTCCACGTTTTTTTCGTCTTCTATTAAAAACTCGACATTATTTCTTGTAGTGAATCTTAAATGTCCTCCGCAATATTTATCGGCTATATCGCATATGTCTCTTACGAAACTGCCGCTGACCAATCTTGGAGAACCCATCCTTACCGTATATAACTTATCGCCGTTTTCTGCGACATGCACCATTGTGCCGGGATCAAGTATCTCATGAAAAGCCCATTTGCCGTAATTCTTTTTTATCATAGGCGATAAATAATCATTGTAATCATGGGGTCCAATGTCGGTAAGTCTTTTCTTTTTAATTTCTTCTGCCATATTAACCTCCGAATTTATTTATATACTGCATCTTTTAATTTAATTGATTTAACTGCCGTTACTAATCTTCATCTTCCGTGAATTTAATAAACGGATTGCTTCTCGGGTGCCCGACCATTTCTGGAATCGGTTCCAATCCTATGCCTTCTAAGAATGTATTAAGCCCGACTCTGCCGATAAGCTCGCCTATTCTTTCCCTGCTTACTCCATATTCATCCCAAAATTCCCACATATTAGAAATCAAGCCCTTCAACCATTCATAGTCGTTTTTTGCATCTTCGTTTATATCGTAAAAAGGAACGAGCATCATACCCATTCTAGGACCGGTAACCAAAGGAGCTTTTGCGCCGATTAAAATAGATGCTCCTTTTTCGTCGCCGCTTCTTAATGCTTTAGGCAATACGTTAATACAGTGCATGCATTTTACGCAGTTTTCGTCGTCGATTACAAGTTTTTCGCCCTCAAACCACATACATTTCGTGGGGCATTTATCAAGAACGTATTTTTGAACGTTAAGTTTTTTAACGTAATTTTTTACTTCGTCCTGATTGATTTTTATTTTGTCTTTCCATGTGCCGATAAAGGCAAGGTCGGATCTTGCGGCTGAAGCTACGCAGTCGTTGGCGCAGCCCGAAAATTTCAATTTGAATTTATAATTAAATGCCGGTCTGTGAAGTTCGTCTAAATATTCTTCCGTTAAATCGTGGCATATTTTCATCGTATCGTAATTTGCAAATTCGCACCTTGCCTGCCCCGCACAGCATGAGGGGGTTCTTAAATCCGAACCGCTTCCGCCCAAGTCGAACCCGAGTTCGGCTACGGCTTGAAAAACATCTTCGGCTTCAGCCTGCGACATGCCAAGAACTTGAATATTTCCGGTAGCGCCGTGAAAGTTTAACAATCCGCCGGCGTATTTTTCGGAAATATCGGCTAATTTCCTTAAGAAATCGGAATTATAAAAGAAGCCTGCAGATGGTATAATTCTCATAGAATGGCACTCTTTTATTCCCGGATATTTATCGGGGAATTCACTGAACCTTCCGACCATTCCCGCTCCGTAACTTTTGACTCCGGCCATACCGCCGTGTTTCCAGTGATTTACTTTGTCGCGGTAAGATTCTTCAACCTGTCCCAAAAGGTCTTCCGTCCTTTCGCTCTTTTCCGCCGCTCTTTCTATTTCCCTGACAAAACTTATCCACTTCCCTTTTTTAAGTTCGTCAAGAAGCGGAGTCTGGTGCTTTTTACCCATAGTAAAGCCTCCTTATATAAATATAGATTTAAAATAATAAAAAATACTGCCCATTATAAAACAATTTAAAACATAGTTGTAATTTTTATTTATAAACCTTTTATGTTACTTTTGTCAAGAAAAAAATTAAACTTTATTTTATTTTTATCGATTAAGCATGCTTAATTTTATAACAGAAAAAAAATGCAATAAATAATACAAAATATGATTTTTGTAATAAAAAATCCTACTAAAGACTTGGTTATAAAACGGTTTTTTCTTTTGTTTGTTTTATAAAAGCGACCCAGTTTTTAAACCAGCCCGGAGATGACGGAGAATACATATGCGTATAACCGGCCAAAACATTTTTATATGTTATGCCGTCGGATACGCCGTCCACCCCGTAACCTTTCTTCATCCGAAAAATAAATTTATACCTGTCCGGAGACATTTCTAAAAAAGAATGATGAAATTCATGCCCTTTTATCAATTTAATCTTATTAAACCATAGTCCTTCCTTATTATTTTCGTAAATATAAGGCGACAGTTTTGTATATCCATGCCCCTTAGGTTTCTTAGTAAGCTTGACGTCGGCGTCTATTACTCCTACCATTTCATTAAAATTATTTTCATAAGAAATGCTTTTGCAAAGATACATCAGTCCGCCGCATTCCGCATAAACAGGAAGTCCATCTTCTATTTTTTGCTTTATTTCTTTTCTTATGCCGATATTTGCCTGAAGAACTCCGGAAAATATTTCGGGGAAACCGCCCCCTATATATAGCGCATCGACGTCCGGAAGATGTTTGTCTTCTATAGGGGAAAATTTAATTAT
>JAJXXD010000047.1 GCA_021781285.1 bacterium
TGCCGGCGAAAAAACCAAAAACGGCATTTCTATAGATTATTTACATAATTTGATTATCGAAATAAACAAGCTTGGGAGATTGAACCTTAAGGGTCTTATGGCGATGCCCCCGCAGGCGACGGACAACAGAAAATATTTTAAACTCTTAAAAGAACTTCTTCTCGACATAAATATTAAAGGCATTTATAAAGAAGAACTTTCTGTCCTTTCAATGGGAACGTCGGACGATTTTGAAACCGCTATAGAAGAAGGGGCTACTATAATACGGCTTGGAACCGCAATATTCGGAAACAGGCCGCCGAAATGAAACAAATGACACCCCTAATTATACTTGCGTCGTCTTCCGAAAGAAGAATATATCTATTAAAAAAATCAGGCATAAATTTTATCGCCGTAAACCATAACCTTGAAAGAGAACCTCGGTTTGATGAATTTAGCAAAAAAATGCCGGTTTCAATCGGCGATTTTGTCCAAAATTTAGCTTTAACGAAGGCAGAAAGCCTGCAGGACGACTATCCCGAAAACTGGATAATAGGCTCGGATACCCTCATATATATGAACGGAACGGTTTACGGAAAACCAAAAGACTTAAGCGATGCTTTTAATATGCTAAAAGAACTTTCCGGCAAAATACATATAGTTTATACTGGGATATGCTTAATCAATAAATCTAAAAATATTTATATAACCGATTGCGATAAAACCGCCGTTAAAATAAAACCGCTGAACGATAAGGAAATAACCGACTATCTGTCGGAGTATCCTCCGGGAGGTAAGGCCGGAAGCTACGGAATTCAGGATGAAAAAGGCATCGTCGAATCATACGAAGGCTCGTTCGAAAACGTATTGGGATTGCCGGTTCAAAAACTTTTCCCGTTATTAAGCAGGTACGGTTTAAACTAGTCCTTTTGCCCTTAAATATGCGGCGTTTACCGCTGAATCAAGAATATGCTTAATTCTCCCTTCTTCCAGTTTTGCAAGTCCGTACGCCGTCGTTCCGCCCGGTGAAGTCACCATGTCTTTAAGGTCTTTTGTCGATGTTTTAGAAAATTCAGGGCTGTTTAACAGTTCGGCAGAGCCCAGAATCGTCTGAACGGTTAATGTTCTTGCGGTTTCCCGAGGAAGACCCAGCTTTACGCCGGCTTCTATGAGCCCTTCCGCAATTAAGAAAATATAGGCTGGACCGCTCCCGCTTAAAGCGGTTACGGCATCAAAATATTTTTCGTCCATATTTAAAACTATTGAGGACATTTCTAATATTTCCGAAGCGGTTTCTATATCTTTTTGAGAAACATTGCTATTATAACACATTGCGCTCATCCCTTTTCCCGCTAAAGAATTTATGTTAGGCATAACTCTAAATATTTTTAACGGAAGATTGTTTTTAAGCATTTTGTTTAGAATTTCTTCCATAAAACCGACCTTAACGCCCCCCGCAATAGAAATAAACAGCGGAATGTTCTTATGATTTTTAATATTATTTAACGCTCCGGCGGCAACTTCAAGCACGCTTTCCACAGAATAAGGTTTAACCGCGATAAAGACTATACCGCAGTTTTCTACGACCTCTCCTATACTGTTAAGGGAATTTACTCCTAAAGTATCTCTTACGAAATCAGCTCTTGAAGGGTCGGTATCGTAAATAAAAATTTTTATATCGGCACGGTTTGCGCCGGTCATACCCTTAATAAGTCCGTAAGCCATATTGCCTGCGCCTATAAAGCCTACCGCGGTTTTCTTTGACGCCATACTGCCTCCTTATTATTGCTTAACTTAAATATATTATATAACAATAGACCGCAAATATGAAATTATACCTTTCATCTATATTTACCTTCTTTAATTGCGGAAGATATTGCAAAAGACGCCAGTAATACCAGACCGAACATTACAAATATCCAATGAAGCGCAAATTTTTGGGCAATTATACCCCCTATTGGGGCGGCAACGGAACCTATGCCGAAACCCGAAAAGAAAAAAACGCCGTAAGCGGTAGCCCTGTATTTTTCATGGGCGTTCTGGCTTATCATCAGATTTGAAATCGGGTTTATGGAAAAATTGAAAGCCGAAAATGCAAGAACGGAAATAAAAAGTAAAATATTATGCGTAAAACCGGATATCAAAAGAAATATTCCGCTCGCAAGCACCAAAAAAGCAAAAGCCTTGTTCGACTTATAATTTTTTGTAATCCTTGTGCTGTTATACTGAAAAAATACTCCGACCATAAGAGCTATAGTGACAAAAAACCCGCCTGCCGCGGCGGCTTGATTATGAAAAAATATATAATTTTTCAGTTCCGTACCGACGTAGGCCGGCAAAAATGAAAATACCCCCTGAAAAACAAATCCGTTCATAAACTCGGCAATAAAAATTAAGACGAGATTTAAGTGAAAAAATTCTTTTACAAAACCGCTAAAGGCGCTTGCCGAAGCAGGCTTTTCTTTTGCTTGATCCTTTACGGCGGATGCCGCGGTATCTCCGGCATCAATTTGCAATTTAAATATATAGGACAAAACAAACAGCGACAGAAATATAATGCCGAGGATTAAATAAGGAAAATTATATCCCAAAAAATAGCCTAATATTCCGGCAAAACCCGCGCTCAAAGCAACGCCGAGGGTTCCCGCTATACCGTGAATCGCAAACGCCCTTAATTTATCGCTTCCGATAAACGACATCATGCTTAAACCTACCGGATGATAAATGCTTCCGATAAGCCCCATAAAAATTATGGATAAGGAAAAAACGTAAAAATTTGCCGATGCCGCCGCAGCAAAAGAAAAAAGCGACATACCGGCTAGATAAATCCTTAAAATATGTTTCTTTTTGATTTTATCGGCAATAAAACCGACGGGGAGAGAGCCTGCGCCGAATAAAAAAAGATAAATACCCGCAACCGTTCCCAGCGTTTCGTAATCAACATTAAATCTATCTTTAATAAGTATTAAAATTGCGGGATACGTTAGTATTGCTACATGGCAAAAAAAATGGGACAAACTTAAAAGCGCGACCGTTTCTTTTTCTTTTTTTTCCATTGTTTTAACATTCTACAAAATTTCAACCCTTTAGGCAATTAATTTGATTTCAAAATAATAACGCAATATGCTATAATTTTCTTAATATGGAACATCATACCCATTCCCATGACCGCCCGTTAAATTTAAACGGCGAATCTTTTAAAACCGAAAAGAGCTTAAAATTCGCTTTTTTCCTTACTCTCGTTATACTGATTATTGAATTTAGCGGAGCTTTAATATCAAAAAGCATGGCTCTGTATTCGGAATCAGGACACGTTTTAGTCGATGCGTCCTCGCTTCTTTTGGCGTGGTTCGCGCAAACTCAGGTTAGAAAAAGTCCTTCGGAAAAAAATACTTACGGCTACCACAGGATTGGAATACTCGCCGCGCTCTTAAATTCGCTTTTGCTTCTTATATTGTCTTTCATATTGATTTATGAAAGTTATCTAAGGCTTGTGCATCCCGAAAAAATTAATTCCGGCATTATGGTTATTTTCCCGTTTATAAGCCTTTTAATAAACGCCGTCATAGGCATAAAAATTCACAAAGGCATCGAACATAATTTAAATCTTAAAAGCTCCTTTTTCCATATACTTGGCGACTCTTTAGTTTCTGTTTCTATTATAGCGGGCGGAATAATTATATATTTCACGGGAATTTATTATATAGACCCGGTCATCGGCTTAATAATATCGCCTCTTATCGCGATAGGGGCATTCTCCGTAATAAACGAAACGATAAACATACTGCTGGAAGGCGTCCCGAAAGAAATCGATTTTACTTCGGTAAAGGACGAAATACTTAAAACGCCCGGCGTAAAAAACGTCCACGACCTTCACATATGGAGCATGTCAAAATCTTTTAAACTGTTAAGCGCGCATATTCTTGTAGAAGAAACAGCGGTTAAATCATCCGATATCTGTTGTATTATAAATAATATTCAGGAAACCCTCGCGGAAAAATTTAACATAAACCATGTTGTGATTCAGCCTGAATTAGCCGTTTGTAGTATGGCTGACGGTTTTTGCATTCATAAAAATTTATAATCACGGTTTATTTTTTGCTTGAATTTATTTTATAAATGTGTAAAATATCTATAACGTATAAAAACTTAACATAGAATACATTACAGATGAGGGTTATAGCATCCGAAGAAATTTCAAACGCCGTTAAAAATTTAATAATTAATTCAAGCGTTAACTTGCCTGAGGACACTTATAAAAGTCTAAAACAGGCTTTTGAAAAAGAGATTTCAGGTTCGGGAAAAACAGTTCTAAGCCAAATATTGTTAAATGCCGAGGTTGCGAAAACCGAATTAAAGCCTCTATGTCAAGATACCGGACTTGCAGTGTTTTTTGTCGAGGTCGGAAAAGACGTTGCGGTCGGCGGCAAAAATTTAACCGATGCAATAAACGACGGCACAAGAACGGGTTATGCGGAAGGCTTTTTAAGAAAATCGACATGCGATCCGCTTTCAAGAAAAAATATCGGCGACAATACTCCCGCTATAATACATTATGAATTTACGGATGGGGACAAAATTAAGATAATGTATGCGGCAAAGGGCGGCGGCAGCGAAAATATGAGCAGATTAAAAATGATGCGCCCTTCCGACGGAAAAGACGGGGTCATAGATTTTGTCGTCGAAACAATGCGTGAAGCAGGACCCAACCCATGCCCCCCGAATATCGTGGGCGTCGGTATAGGAGGCAATTTTGAAAGGTCTGCCATTATTGCGAAAAAAGCTCTTTTTAGAAAATTGGGGGTAAAAAACGGCAATCCTGAATTAGCCGAAATGGAAAGTATTATCTTTGAAAAAGCAAATAATATAGGCACCGGTCCGATGGGTTTCGGCGGAATTTGCACCGCTCTCGGCGTTCACATAATTAAAGAACCGTGCCATATTGCCAGTTTTCCGGTGGCGGTTAATATCGAATGCCATTCGCACAGGCATTCCGAAATTACGATATAATACCATGGACAAAATAAAAATAACTGCTCCGCTATCGGATGATATTATATTAAAACTTAAAACCGGCGATGAAGTTTTAATCAGCGGAACAATATATACCGCAAGAGACCAGGCACACTTCAGGTTAGTTAAACTAATAGAAGATAATAAATCTCTGCCTTTTAATCTTCAAGGACAGATTATTTATTACGTCGGGCCTACTCCGGAAAAACCGGGGGAGGTTATCGGCTCGGCAGGTCCTACTACAAGCTATAGAATGGATAAATATGCGCCTATTCTTATAAAAAACGGCTTAAAAGGCATGATAGGAAAAGGTAAAAGGTCCGCCGAAGTAAAAGAGGCTATTAAAAAATATAAAGCCGTATATTTTGGAGCGATAGGCGGAGCGGGAGCGTTAATATCGAAAACCATTAAATCAAGCATGGTAATCGCATATGACGACCTTCTTTCCGAAGCCGTCCGCCGGCTTACCGTAGAAGATTTTCCGGCTATCGTCGTTAACGACGTTTACGGCGGCGACCTTTACGAAGAAGGAAGGCAAAAATACGAAAACAAATATAATAAATAAGTAATACAATAAAACGGGAACTGTTATGGATATTCACGAATACCAAGCTAAAGAACTTTTAAGCAAACGCGGGGTAAAAACCCTGCGGTCTATTT
>JAJXXD010000088.1 GCA_021781285.1 bacterium
CTTTAATTTTGACAATTTCTTTTTCCGCCGCTTCGGAATTAAATTTATCTTTAATTTTCGAAAATCCCGGAATCATACCGGCTATCTGGGCAATGCCGCCGATTTTAGACATCATTTTAAGCTGTTCCGCAAAGTCTTTTACGGTAAAATCCTTTTTATTAAGCGAGTCTTCGATAGATTTTGCCGATTTTTCGTCGATGGAATCCTGAGCTTTCTCTATCAGGCTTAATATGTCGCCCATTCCCAGTATTCTGTCCGCTATTCTGTCGCCGTAAAAGACTTCGAAATCGCTCAATTTTTCGCCGACGCCGATAAATTTTATCGGTTTTTTAACGGTTTTTTTAATGGAAAGAGCCGCTCCGCCTCTTGCGTCGCCGTCAACTTTCGTCAAAACGACGCCGGATATATCGAGGGCTTCATTGAACGTCTTGGCGACCGTCACGGCGCTCTGTCCGAGCATGGAATCGGCAACGAATAATATTTCGTTGGGATTAAATTTATTTTTAAGAAGTTTAAGCTCGTTCATTAACGGCTCGTCTATTTCGAGCCTCCCGGCGGTATCCACGATTATAGTATCGTATGCCTGTTTTTCGGCAATGTCGATGGCGTTTTTTAGTATCTCATCTGGTTTTTGCAAAACCTTTCCGTTTTCTTCAGGGGTTTCGTAAACGGGTATATTGATGCTTGAGCCGATTTTCTTTAGCTGTAGTATTGCCGCAGGCCTGTAAACGTCCGCCGGAACAAGATAAACTCTGCGCTTCATTCTGTGCAGATAAAGAGCAAGTTTGCCTGCCGTAGTGGTTTTGCCTGAGCCCTGAAGCCCTATAAGCATAATAATAACGGGCGGTTTCGCTTTAATATTTAAAGGTTCGTTGTTTCCTAATAGTTCGACGAGTTCATCTCTTATTATTTTTATAATTTGCTGGGCAGGGGTTAAGCTGTCCGCGACTTTTTCGCCTATAGCCTTATTTTTTACGGATTCTATAAATTCTTTTACTATAAGGTAATTTACGTCGGCTTCAAGCAAAGACAGTCTTACTTCTTTAAGGCTGTCTTCGATATTTTTTTCCGACAGCTTTCCGTAACCCCTAAGATTTTTAAAAACCCTTTCGAGTTTTGTGCTCAGTCCGTCAAACATTTAATAAGTTTAATAATTTAGTTATTTTATAGTATGATTATATAAATTTTTTTAAGAAAGATTTATATAATCGAAAACTAACATTTTATTAGTTTTTTAAAAATATGTCAATATGCAGAAAAATATTAAAATTAATCGAACCTTTTTCTGTAATTTATTGCCTCGGATAGAGTGTCTTTATCGACGTATTCCAGATCGGAACCGATTGGGATTCCGCGTGCCAGCACGGATATATTGACATTGTAAGGAGATAATATTTTTTGTATATATATAGAAGTTGCTTCCCCGTTTGAATTGGGGTTAAGAGCAAGTATTATTTCTTCGAAACCGCCGGTTTCTACTCTGTCTGCAAGCTCTCTAAGCCTGAGGTCGGACGGGGTAATGCCTTCCAGCGGATTGATTAAACCATGCAGAACATGGTAATAACCGTTATAATTGCCGCTTTTTTCAAATACGTAAATTATTTCGGGATTTTCAACGATGCAAAGCTGTTTATGGTTTCTGGACCGATTATTGCATATAGGACACAAGTCGTCCGAACTGAGATTAAAGCAGTTTTGGCAAAGCTTAATATTTTGCTTTGCATTTTTGATAGCATCCGCAAGGTTATAAGCTACTGATTCATTTTGGGACAGTATATAAAAAGCTAATCTTCTTGCCGATCTTTCGCCTATGCCCGGCAGTTTTTTCAGCGCAAAGACTATATCTTTGATGTAATCGGAATGATTTAAAGACATAAAGCCACCGGCTAGAAAAGACCGGGCAGATTAAGCCCGCCGGTTATTTTAGACATTTCGCCAGTAACCATATCCTTCGATTTATTGAGAGCTTCGTTTATCGAAGCGACGATAAGGTCCTGCAGCATTTCCACGTCATCAGGGTTAACCACCGCTTTATCTATTTTAATTTCTAACAATTCCTGTTTTCCGTTTACCTTTGCCGTAACCATTCCGCCGCCGGAACCGGCTTCTACTATTTTAGAGCCTAGTTCTTCCTGCATTTTTAGCATATCCGACTGAAGTTTTTGCGCCTGCTTTAACATTCCGGCGATGTTTTTTGACATATTGTTTATCCCCCGTAATTTTTAATAATATTTTATTTGATTTAAAGTTTTTTTGCAAATTAACTTTTTAATTTTTTTCAATTCTTTCTATGCCGCTTCCGAATATTTCTTTAATATCTTCTATAACGCCGCCGGTATCTTTTTTTTCTGCCGCATATGCCGCGGATTGTGAATCGTCGCCTAATCTTCCTATTATGTTTTTTAACGGTTCGGTTTCCGTTTTTTTATTGAATTCGTTTAATTTTTCGTCCGTCTTTAAAAAATGGTCGAATAATTTTTCATGTTCTAAGGAAACGCCGTTCCCATTCGTCGATTCAGACGGTTTGTCAGCCGTTAAATTTGAATTTTTCATGGGTGCCGCATTATCATTATTTTTTAAGCCGGTTTGTTCCGCAATGCCCGTGTGTTCGCCGTGCGCTTCAAGCCCGCCCGCCGTTTTCAAATTATTAAGTCCGTTTATAAGTTCCTGCACGTCTTTTTTTCGCGGTATGTTAAAAAGCCTGAAAAGAGTCAGTTCCAGCATTAACAGAGGCGATGAAATCCTTTGATATTTCATATCTGCGTTGATCATAATATCTATCATGTCTAAAAGCTCTTCGGCTGATTTTTGTTCGGCGAAAGGAATTAAAGAATTAATTTCTTCGTCGGTTAAATCGTAAATCAGGTCTTTATACTTCAGTTTTACGATTAAAATGTTTCTTATATAAAGCGCCGCCTGCTTCATAAACTGTCTTAGGTCGGCTCCTGATTCGTATATTTCCCTTGCCGCTTTTATCGAACTTTCGTAATCTTTTGCAAACAGGGCATTGATAAGATTAAATATTATAGACTTCGTCGTCAGTCCAAGCACGGGAGAGACATCTTCTTTTATATCCTTTCCGAAATAAGAGATAGCGGTATCGAAAATAGAAAGCGAATCTCTCAATGAACCGTCGGCCAGCGATGCGATAATCATAAGATTTTCATCGGTTACCGAAACGTCTTCGGCAAGAGCTATTTCTTTTAGTTTATCGAAAA
This sequence comes from bacterium, assembly GCA_021781285.1. GTDB lineage: Bacteria > SZUA-79 > SZUA-79 > Acidulodesulfobacterales > Acidulodesulfobacteraceae > Acidulodesulfobacterium_A. Next base: position 3,219 of record JAJXXD010000088.1, read on the forward strand.
TAATTTTTGTAGGTATCCTTTTAAAGTTAAATCTCTGGCATCTTGAAAGGATAGTTTCGGGAACCTTATGAATCTCGGTAGTCGCAAATATAAATTTTGCATGGGCGGGCGGCTCTTCAAGCGTTTTTAAAAGTGCATTGAAGGCGCTGTTGGACAGCATATGAACTTCGTCTATTATATAAATCTTAAATCTGAAACTCTGAGGAGAATATATTATGCTTTCTTTCAAATCCCTTATGGAATCGACTCCGGTGTTAGATGCGCCGTCGATTTCAATAACATCGACGGAGTTTCCGCCCTGAATCTGAACGCAGGCGGGGCAGACTCCGCAAGGGTCGGCGGTAGGGCCTTTTACGCAGTTTATCGATTTTGCGAGTATTCTTGCGATAGAGGTTTTGCCTACCCCCCTTGTTCCCGTAAATATGTAAGCATGCGAGACCCTGTCGTTGATGACCGCATTTTTAAGCGTCTGGATAATCGCGTCCTGTCCGATGATTTCATCGAAAATCTTTGGTCTGTATTTTCTTGCAAGCACCTGATACATTTTATCTATTATAACATATAAGCGCCGAAATTTTGCAAGCAAAGTTGATTTTTAAATAAAAAATTGCTAAACTTTATAAACTATGCAAAAAAATACGGAAAGTTTTATCGATTTTAAGGATTTTCCCAAAAATTACGATTATCAAACCGTAGAAAAAAAAATATCGCAATATTGGGAAGATAATAAAATTTATAAATTTGAGCCTTGCGATAAAATCAGGAAAGTTTATTCAGTAGATACTCCTCCGCCTTATGTTTCTTCGTCGCATCTTCATGTCGGACACGTAATGAGTTATTCTCAGGCGGAATTTATTATAAGATATAAGAGGATGAAAGGATTTAATGTTTTCTATCCTATGGGGTTCGACGACAACGGTCTTCCGACGGAACGTTATGTGGAGAAAAAATATAAAATAAACAAATCTAAGATAACGAGGGAGGAATTTATAGACTTATGCCTTAAGGAAACCAAGTCGGGCATAGAAGTTTATAAATCTCTCTGGAAGTCTGTCGGAATAAGCGCAGACTACGGATTATCCTATTCCACTATAGACGAAAGATGCAGAAAGACTTCACAAAAATCTTTCCTTGACCTTTATAATAAAGGACTAATAGAAAGGCGCAACGAACCTATATTATGGTGTCCTCAGTGCAGAACCTCTCTTGCGCAGGCGGATGTAGTCCTTGAAGAATTCAGCGGCGTTCTGTACGATATAGAATTTAAATCTATGGACGGCAAAGGCCTTATAATATCTACGACGCGTCCCGAACTTCTCGGTGGATGCGTTGCGGTTTACGCCAACCCTGCGGATGAAAGATACGGATTTTTGAAAGGGCAGAACGTTAATGTTCCCCTATATAACAAAGAAGTTCCGGTTAAATACGATGAATCGGTGGATATGAATTACGGAACTGGACTTATGATGGTCTGCACATGGGGCGACGCCGAAGACGTTAAAAAATGGAAGGAGCATAAACTCGATACGGCGATAGTAATAGATAAAGCAGGAAGATTAAACGAGCTATCGGGAAAATTTAACGGATTAAACGTTAAAGAAGCCAAAAAAGCCGTAGTAGAGGACTTAAACGAAAAGTTTTTGATAAAAGGAGAAAAACCCCTTATACACAACGTCGGAGTCCACGACAGATGCGCGACTCCCGTAGAGTTTATTCTTGCGGAGCAGTGGTTTATAAAAATACTCGATAATAAAGACAAATTTATCGGCGCCGGCAATCAAATGACATGGCATCCCGAATTTATGAAAGCCCGTTATGATGAATGGATTAACAATCTTAAATGGGATTGGAATATTTCGAGGCAGAGATTTTACGGCGTCCCTTTCCCTGTATGGTATTGTTCCGAATGCGGCGAGGTCATTACTGCGGCGGAAACCGAACTGCCGGTCGATCCGGCAGCAAATTCACCTGCGGTCAATAAATGTCCTAAGTGCGGAGGAAAAGAATTTAAGCCCGAAACCGACGTTATGGATACATGGATGACGTCTTCTATGACGCCTCTTATAAATTCGCGTTGGGCATACGGCGACATTGAAAGTAAGGAGCTTTTAAATACGATTTATCCTATGGGTTTGCGTCCGCAGGCTCAGGAAATTATCAGGACTTGGCTGTTTTATACCGTGGTTAAATCTATTTATCATACGGAAAACATACCATTTAAAAATATAATGATAAGCGGTTGGGGTCTTGATAAAAACGGAAAAAAAATGTCTAAAAGCCTTGGAAATTTCGTCGGCCCGGAAGATATAATAAGCAAATATTCGGCGGACGCCCTTAGGTACTGGGCTTCTAAAGCAAACCTCGGGCAGGATTTGCGTTTTAACGAGGAAGACGTAGTTGCCGGCAGGAAGCTTTTAATTAAAATATGGAATGCGGCAAGGTTTTTGATTACCAATATATCTCCGGAATTCGATCCTTACGAAAAAAACATATCCGACCTTAAATTGAGCCGGATAGATAAATGGGTGCTGACGGAATTTGAAAATGCCCTTAAGGTTTGCGAAAATAATATGGAATCGTATGAATATTCATTTGCATTAAGAACCGCCTCCGATTTTTTTTATAATATTTATTGCGATAATTATCTGGAAATTATAAAAAACGTATTCTGGGATGAAGGCGAAGAAAATGCCGAAAGAAAAAAAACCGTTTTAAACGTAATGTATTTTGTTTCTTTAAATATATTAAAAGTTTTCGCTCCATTTATGCCTTTTATTACCGAAGAACTATATCTATCTTTTTATGGAAATTTTGAAAAAGGCAAGAGCATCCATCTGTCTATCTGGCCTGAATTCAAAAAAGAACTAATTTTCAGCGATTCGGTAAAAATTGCGGGTATTTTATTAAACATTCTCGAAGCTTCGAGAAAATTGCGGACCAATTTAAACCTTCATCAGAATCATAGAATAGGCAAGATTTTAATTCAGACGTTAAACCCCGATTATATCGGCATTATAAATGAAATATCGGGCGACATAATGTCCGCGGTAAGAGCGGAACGGGTGGTGTTTTCCGATAAAGCTGATTTTAAAACCGCGGACGGCGACATTTTTATATCATTGGAAAAATGAAATTGACATTTTACGATTTTAATTTAATAATAGAGCATATATTTTTATAAAGGAGATTTTTAAATGGCAAATCCAAAGAAAAGACATTCTAAGTGCAGAAGGGATAAAAGAAGAACTCACGACAGCCTTACGCCGGTGAATTATTCGAAGTGTCCAAATTGCGGGGAACCCGTTCTCTCGCACAGAATGTGTCCAAACTGCAAAACATATAAGGGCAGAAAAGTCGTAACCGAAAAAACGCCGGAAAACTCTTGATCCATTATATAGCCCGTCAATTTTATAAGAATGGAGAGACTATTTAATGATTAGAATAGCTCTGGACGGTTTCGGTTCCGATAAAGCTCCGGAACCGGAGATTACGGGAGCGATAGCCGCCGTTGAGTCTAACAAAGATTTAGAGATAATAATAACGGGAGACGAGGCCGCTTTAAAAGATGTTATCCAAAAAAATAATTATTACGGCTCAAGAATTAAAATAGTAAATGCGCCGGAACGGATAACGATGAACGATTCTCCTTCGGCTGTAGTAAGGAATAAAAAAAACTCTTCAATGCGCGTTGCCTATGAGCTTGTTAAAAATAAAGAGGCGGATGCCATTATAAGCGCGGGTAACAGCGGAGCTTCTTTAGCTATAGCAATGTTTGTTTTTAAAAGGATTAAAGGCATCGACAGACCTGCCATAGCGACGATTATGCCTGCGGTAGGCGGATATACCGTTTTGATAGACGCAGGCGCCAACGTCGATGTAAAACCTTATCATCTTGCGGAATTTGCAATAATGGGTTCCGAATACGCCTCTTTTATGAAAGGCATTAAGAATCCAAAAATAGGAATACTCAGCAACGGCGAGGAAGCGTCTAAAGGCAACGACCTTACCAGAGAGGCTTTCGGGATAATAAAAAATACGGATTTAAATTTTTACGGCTATGTGGAAGGCAGAGAAATATTTAACGGAAAAGTTGACGTAGTAGTTTGCGACGGATTTACGGGCAATGTTATTTTAAAGGCGTCGGAAACACTTGCGGAAACGATATTTAATCTGCTTAGAGAAGAAATAAATAAAAGTTTTATGGCTAAACTGGGTTTCTTTATGGCAAGAAAATCATTGAAAAAATTTAAAAAACTTGTCGATCACAACGAATACGGCGGCGCGCCTCTTCTGGGAGTTAACGGTGCGGCTTTTATCGCCCACGGCGGAGCAAGCGCCAAGGCTTTAACCAGCGCCATATTAGTCGCAAAACATTTTGTAGAAAAAGGTATAAATGTCAATATAAGCCATAAGATAGAAGCTAATGCAAAAAATATAGGCTGTTAATGAGGATTCAAATTGATATATTCTAAAGTTATCGGGGTAGGTTCGTTCGTTCCCGAAAGAGTGCTTGCCAACGATGAATTGTGCAACATAGTAGATACGTCGGATGAGTGGATTACTTCCCGGACGGGTATAAAAGAGCGGAGAATCGCGGAAAAGGGTTTAACGACATCGGATATAGCGGCCGAAGCGTCAAAAAGAGCGATCAAACTTTCGGGGTTAAATCCTCAGGACATCGAATTAATATTAGCGGGAACAGTTACCCCCGATATGATTTTTCCGTCAACTTCCTGCATAGTACAGGAAAAACTGGGACTTAAAAATGCCGCGGCTTTTGATATAAGCGCCGGGTGCAGCGGTTTTATATATTCTTTATCGGTAGCGGACAGTTTTATTAAATCGGGGAAATATAAAAATGTTTTAGTTATCGGCGCCGATTTACTGTCCAGAATTACGGACTATACCGACAGGTCAACCTGCGTTCTATTCGGGGACGGCGGCGGAGCCGTCGTGTTGACGGCAAATACGGAAAATACGCGGGGTATTTTATCGACGCATATGCATTCCGAGGGAGGGCATGACGATATTCTTATGCTTAAAGGCGGCGGTTCGCTGATGCCGGCAAGCCTCGAAAGCGTTAATAACCGCGAGCATTATATTAAGATGAAAGGTTCGGAGCTTTTCAGGTATGCGGTTAATTATCTTAAAGCGGTGGCGGAAGAAGCCATAGAATTTAATAATCTTAAAGCGGAAGATATCGATTTATTCGTTCCGCATCAGGCAAATATCAGAATTATTGAAGCGACGGCAAAAAAATTGCGCTTTCCTATGGAAAAAGTCTTTGTAAACGTAGAAAAATACGGCAATACTTCAAGCGGCTCGATACCGATCGCTCTTGACGAAGCTTATAAATCCGGTCGTTTGAAGGAAGGCAGTCTTGTACTGATAGATGCTATAGGCGCAGGTTTAACGTGGGCATCTTCGATAATTAGATGGTAAAACTATATTGGTATCAGGTGAAATAATAAAATGATAAAATCTCCGATATGCGATAAGCTCGGGATAAAATATCCGATTTTTCAGGGCGGAATGGCATGGGCGTCTAACTATGAGCTTGCGAGCGCCGTTTCCAATGCCGGCGGTTTAGGCATAATAGGCGCAGGACAAATGCCCCCCGAGTTTTTGGTTCAGGAAATAAGAAAAGCAAAAGAAAATACCGATAAGCCTTTCGGAGTTAACCTCATACTTTATTTAACTTATATAGAAGAGCTTGTGGATGCGGTTATTCAGGAGGGCGTTCCGGTCGTAACGACTGGCGCAGGCAATGCAGGTCCTTATATAAAGAAATTTCACGATGCCGGAATAAAAGTTATACCCGTTATCCCTTCATCCGCTCTGGCAAAGAGGGTGGAAAAAGCGGGAGCGGATGCCGTGATTGCGGAAGGGACCGAATCCGGCGGTCATATAGGCGAAATTACTACTATGGCAATAGTTCCGCAGGTTACCGACGCCGTTAATATACCGGTCATAGCGGCCGGCGGTATTGCCGATTACAGAGGGTTTGCCGCGGCTTTATGCCTCGGCGCGAGCGGCATTCAGATGGGAACTAGATTTCTCGCGACAAAGGAGTGCCGTATCCATCAAAACTGGAAAGATATGGTGGTAAAGGCATCGGACAGGGATACCGTAGTTACGGGAAGACCGACCGGACATCCTGTAAGGGTTTTAAAAAACAGGCTTGCCAAAATGTTTCTCGAACTGGAAGAAAAATGCGCGCCTGCTTCGGAATACGAAAAACTCGGAACAGGAAAATTAAAAGCCGCTTCGGTTGACGGAGACGTCGAAATGGGTTCTTTAATGAGCGGACAGATCGCAGGACTCATAAAGGAAGAAAAAACGGTAAAAGAAGTTATAGAGGAAATCGTCTCACAGACGGAAGACTTTATTAAAAATATGACTAAATTTATAAAATAGTATAATAAAAATCATCGTAAATGGAAAAATCATCAAACTCCAATATAGCGTTTGTTTTTCCCGGGCAGGGGTCTCAGCATACCGGCATGGGGAAAGATATTTTTGAAAATTTCGGCGAAGCGCGTCTTGTTTTAGAAGAATCTTCGGATATCTTAGGATTGGATATGAAGAGCCTAATCTCGGGAGACGATGAAGCGGCGCTTAATCTGACGGAAAATACTCAGCCGGCTCTTTTAACCGTGAGCATAGCTATTCTTAGGGTTATAGAAAAAGAAACGGGCTTAAAACCGGTTTGCGTCTCGGGGCACAGCCTTGGCGAATACAGCGCCAACGTTTCTGCAGGTTCCGTAGATTTTTCAAATGCTCTTTTAATTACAAAAAAAAGAGGATTTTTTATGCAGACCGCTTGTCCGGTGGGGTTCGGCAAAATGGCCGCGGTTATCGGGCTTGACGAAAATATAATAAAAACTGCGATAGACGAGATGAATCATTCAAAAAATAAAGCGGGAGTTTTTATAGCAAATATTAACTCAGCAATTCAAACCGTAGTATCCGGCGTATCGTCATTCGTCGATGAATTATGTTTACTGCTTAAAGAGCGCGGAGCCAAAAAAATAGTTATTTTGTCCGTCAGCGCCCCGTTTCATACGCCTTTTATGGAGAGCGCAAAGGAAAACCTTTCTTCGTTTATAGACAAGGGCTGGTTTAGGGATGCCGAATGCGATATATTTTCTAATGCTACGTCTATGAATTATTCTAAAAAAGACGATGCGGTCAGGCTTCTTCTCGAGCAGATAGTTTCTCCGGTTATGTGGAAAAATATTATCGTTAATATGGAAAAAATATCCGGAGTTTCCAAATTTATTGAGATAGGGCCTTCCAATGTTTTAAACGGGCTGATTAAGAGAATAGATAAAAATGCGGATGTTCTGTCCGTAAATTCCGTTTCGGCCTTTAAAGAATTAGAAAGTTTAATGATTTAATAATAAGGAGGGTGTTTATGTCTCTTTGTATTGAACTTACGGGTAAAACGGCTATAGTTACCGGCGGTTCTTCGGGAATAGGACTTTCTATATCCCAAGTTTTGCTTAAAGCAGGGGCAAGAGTTATAATAATCGACATAGACGAAAAAAGATTTATAAGCGTAAAAGACGAAATCGAAAAAATTTCGCCGGAGTTTGATTTTTACGAAGCCGATATTAAAAATTCGGAAAAGATATCCGAAACGATTCAAAAGATTATATCTAAAGAATCTAAAATAGATATTCTCGTTAACAATGCAGGTATAGTTAAAGACGGTCTTTTAATAAGAATGAGCGACGAAGACTGGTTAGACGTTATCAACGTCAACTTGAACGGTATGTTTTATATTACAAAAAACGTCTTAAAGCACATGTTTAAAGCAAAGTCTGGCAGAATAATAAGCATAGCTTCCGTAATAGGCGAAATAGGCAATACCGGACAGGCAAATTATGCGGCATCGAAAGCCGGCATAATTGCCCTTACGAAATCCATAGCCAAAGAATATGCGGCAAGGGGTATTCTCGCAAATGCTATTGCGCCGGGGTTTATTAAAACGGTTATGACGGATAAACTGCCTGAAGATATTAAAGATGCGATTAAAAAAGGTATTCCGCTGAATAAAATAGGCGAGCCTTACGACATTGCAAACGCCGTGCTTTTTTTGTGTTCGGAGCTTTCCGGTTATATAACCGGATCGGTTATGAACGTAAACGGCGGAATGTACATGTAATATTAATTTTATAATTTAAAAACAATAAAAAAGGAGGGGGTGAAATTAAATGTCCGTAGAAAACAAAGTTAAAGAAATAATAGTAGAGCAGTTAGGGGTTACTCCCGATGAAGTTACTAACGAAGCTTCATTCGTAGAGGATCTCGGCGCAGATTCCTTAGATACCGTTGAATTAGTTATGGCATTCGAAGAGGAATTCGGAATAGAAATATCCGATGAAGATGCCGAAAAAATTAAGACGGTTCAGAATGCGGTTTCATATATCGATGAGCATGTAAAATAATTTATTATTATACCGGATTTTTTATTATGAGAAAAATTGATTGCAATAGAAGGGTCGTTATAACCGGATATTCCATGATTACGGCGCTCGGTAACGATGCCGAAACTTCATGGAATAGAATGGTAAAAGGGGAAAGCGGCGTAGGACCTATTACAAGGTTCGACACCGAAGGGTATTCTACTAAAATAGCCGGGGAGGTAAAAGGGTTTGATCCTGAAAAATTTATAGAAAAAAAAGAGATAAAAAAAATGGATCAATTTATACATTATGCTCTTGCCTGCTCAAAAATGGCATTAGATATGTCGGGGCTTAAAATCACCGATGCCAATGCCCATAGGGTCGGCGTATGGATAGGAGCCGGCATCGGCGGGCTGATGACTATCGAGAAATATCATACTATGCTTTTAGAGGGCGGTCCTAAAAAGATTTCTCCGTTTTTTATACCTATGCTTTTGATAAATCTTGCTCCGGGACAGGTTTCTATAATGACCGGGGCCAAAGGACCTAACGCCAGTACCGTTTCTGCCTGTTCCACCGGAACCAATTCTATAGGAGACGCTTATAAAATTATTGCCAGAGGGGATGCGGACGCTATGATAGCAGGGGGGGCCGAATCTACCGTGTCCCCGTTATGCATTTCAGGTTTTAACGCAATGAAGGCGCTTTCTGTAAACAACGAAGAACCCGCAAAAGCATCGAGGCCGTTCGATAAAAACAGGGACGGGTTTGTAGTCAGCGAAGGGTCGGGCATCGTTATTCTGGAAGAAATGAACTGCGCTATACAAAGAGGGGCTAAAATATATGCCGAAATAGTCGGATACGGCACATCTTCGGACGCATACCATTTATCCACGCCGGATCCTGAAGCTACCGGGGCATATTATAGCATGAAAAACGCAATCGAGGACGGCGGTTTAGCGCCGGATGACATAGACTATGTAAATGCTCACGGAACATCCACTTATTATAACGACCTGAATGAAACTAAAGCTATAAAACAGCTTTTCAAAGAGAAGGCGGAAAAGCTTAAAATCAGTTCTATTAAATCTATGCTGGGGCACGCGCTTGGAGCCGCCGGCGGCATAGAAGCCGTTACGACCGTTTTGACCGTTAATACGGGCATTATGCCTCCAACGATTAATCTGGAGGAACCGGATCCCGAGTGCGATCTGGATTATGTTCCGAATACCGCGCAAAAAGGCGGCATAGAGTATGCTATATCCAACTCTTTCGGGTTTGGCGGAACTAATGCCACATTGGTTTTTAAAAAATGGGAGGATTGAAATATAAATGATTTATATAGGTTCGGACCACGCCGGTTTTGAATTAAAAGAGTTTATAAAAGAAGACCTTTCACGGAAAGGTTTAAAGTATCTGGATCTCGGGACCGATTCTTTAAAAAGCGTAGATTATCCCGATTATGCTCTTAAAGTAGCGGAAAAAGTCAAGGAAGACGAAGATAAGAATTCTTTCGGAATACTTGTCTGCGGAACCGGCATCGGAATGGATATAGCCGCAAATAAGGTTGACGGTATTAGAGCCGCATTAGTCCACGATGAATATACCGCAGAGGTCGCAAAGGCGCATAATAACGCAAATATAATTACTATGGGCGGGAGAACGACAACCCCTACCGAAGCGGCAAGATATATAGATAAATTTATGTCGTCGCAATATGAGGACGGCAGGCATGAAAATAGAATTTCCAAAATCAGTTCCATTGAAAAATTAAATACATAATAGCAATTTATAAGAAAAGGGTGGGATAAATTGAATTTTGAAGATTTAAAAGAGACGGATAGGGAAGTTTACGAGTTTATAGGAAAGGAGATTGACAGACAGAGACATTCATTAGAGCTTATAGCATCGGAAAACTTTGTTTCAAAAGCCGTTATGCAGGCGCAGGGTTCCGTTTTGACGAATAAATATGCCGAAGGGTATCCTAAAAAAAGATATTATGGGGGATGCGGCTTTATAGACGATATAGAACAGCTGGCAATCGACAGAATCAAAGAGATATTTAAAGCCGAATACGCAAACGTTCAGCCTCATTCCGGATCGCAGGCAAATATGGCTATATTTTACGCTTTTTTAAAGCCGGGCGATACGGTTTTAGGCATGGATTTATCGCATGGCGGTCATTTAACTCATGGAAGTCCGGTAAATTTTTCCGGAAAATATTTCAATATCGTTCCATACGGAGTAAATAAATCTACGGAGACTATTGATTATGACGAGTTAAGAAAAACAGCCCTGCAGAATAAGCCGAAGATGATAATAGCGGGAGCAAGCGCTTATCCAAGAATTATAGATTTTAAAAAATTCAGGGATATCGCGGAGGAAGCAGGATGTTATCTTATGGTAGATATGGCGCATATAGCCGGACTTGTAGCGGCGGACCTTCACCCCAGCCCCGTTCCTTACGCAGATTTCGTTACGACCACGACTCATAAGACGCTGAGGGGCCCAAGAGGCGGAATCATTCTGGCAAAGGCTAAGTACGAAAAGGAATTAAATTCGGCTATATTTCCGGGAATTCAGGGCGGACCGCTCGAACACATAATTGCCGCAAAGGCCGTAGCTTTTAAGGAAGCATTAAGCGAAAATTTTAAAAATTATCAGATGCAGGTTGTTTTTAATGCCGCTGCGCTTGCCAATACGCTTAAAAATAACGGTTTTTCGTTAATATCGGGAGGCACGGACAATCATCTTATGCTTGTAGATTTCAGAAAATCCGAAATGACGGGCAAACAGGCGGAAGCCCTCTTGGATGAAGTAGGCATAACAGTCAATAAGAACAAGGTTCCTTTCGACGAAAGGTCGCCTTTCGTCACAAGCGGAATAAGAATAGGGACGCCCGCAGTTACCACCAGAGGCATGAAAGAAAGCGAAATGGTAAAAATAGGCGAACTTATAACGGAAGTTCTGCAAAATCCGGACGATGAAGCAATAAAAAACAGCGTAAAAAAAGAAGTAAAACTTTTGTGTTCCAAGTTTCCATTATATGAAAATATTTAACGTTTTATCAGGCTCATGAAGTGCCCTTTCTGCTTTAACGATGACGACAAAGTAGTCGATTCGAGAATATCGAAGGACGGCAGGTCAACTAAAAGGAAAAGGCAGTGCAACTCTTGCGGCAAAAAATTTACAACCCTAGAAACGATTATCCTCTCATCGCCTTTGATAATTAAAAAAGACGGAAGAAGAGAGTCGTTCGACAGACAGAAACTCCTTAGCGGTCTTATAAAAGCATGCGAAAAAAGACCTGTCCCCTACCGTAATATTGAAGAAATAGTCCAATCCGTAGAAAAGTGGATTGAAGAAACAAATTTAAAAGAGATAAAAAGCGAAGATGTCGGGAAGCACGTCCTCGGTAAATTAAAAAATACGGATGCCATAAGTTATGTTCGTTTTGCTTCGGTTTATCTCTCTTTTAAAGATATAAACGAGCTTTACGAAAATGTATCGGAACTTATAAAAAAACAATCTTAAAAATAGAAACCGCAAATATCTTCCGCTATCTTCTATGGATAAAAAAGGCAATAATTCCGACAAATATTTCATATCGAAAACTTTAGAGCTTGCAAAAAATGCCGTAGGATTGACGTCCCCTAATCCTATGGTAGGAGCCTTAATCGTCAGAGACGGCGTAATAGTCGGCGAAGGCTGGCACGAAAGGGCGGGACAGCCGCATGCCGAAGTTATAGCGTTAAGAAATGCGGGAGAAAAAGCGAAGGGCGCCACGATTTATGTGAGTTTAGAGCCATGCAGCCATTTCGGGAAAACCCCGCCCTGCGTTTATAAAATTAAAGAATCAGGCATAAAAAGAGTCGTGGCGGCGGTAAAAGACCCTAATCCCTTAGTATCGGGCAGGGGGTTAGATTATTTAAGGGAGAACGGAATAGAAGCGGTTTGCGGAATTTTGGAAGAAAAAGCCAAAAAGCTGAACGAAGCCTTTTTTAAAAATATAACGAGCGGTCTTCCATTTATAACAATCAAAGAAGCATTAACTTTAGATGGCAATATAGGCTATAAAAACGATAAAAAAAAATCCTATCTTTCATCCGGCAAATCGCTTGAATATACGCATTACTTGAGGTTCATAAACGATGCAATAATGGTTTCCGTAAAAACCGTCATAGAAGACGACCCTATGCTCGATGTCCGCATAAGCCGCGATGGGATTAAAAAGAAATTCTTGACCAAAAGATGGACCAAAATAATTTTAGATTCCGATTTAGCCACTCCGAGCGATGCGAAAATTTTTAGCTCATACGGAGATGTTTTGATATTCACTTCAAAGGATTATGATAAAGAAAAAGATAAGAAAAAAAGGCTTTTAAAAGAAAAAGGTGCAATTATAAACGATGTATATTATAATAATATAAATGGCAAAAGGTTTCTAAGCCTGCAGGAAATATTTAGAAAATGCGGCGGGCTAAAAATCGCGAGCATACTTGTTGAAGCCGGACCTACGCTTTTTAGTTCTTTGATTTGCGAAAAAAGTTACGATAAGCTGGTTTTTAATTTGACGCCTTATATGTTAGGAAGAAAGAGAGGCCTCGACTTATTCGGAGCGTTAAATTTGAAAAGTGAAGAGAAAATAAAATTTGGCGGTTTAAATATTAAAAAACTCGGCGACGAAATATTTTTGTCGTATTATCCGAAGTATTATTAAATTCAATAATAATTTCCGCAGGTTTTAACGGTATGTTTAGCGGCATAATAAAAGAACAGGGGATCGTAAAATCTTTAAATAACGGTATTTTGTCGGTAGCCGCCAAAAATACCGGCAAAAATGCATATATAGGACAGAGTATTGCCGTTAACGGCGTCTGTCTAACCGTAAAAAAAATAAACTATCCCGTTCTATATTTTGATTATACCCCTGCAACTTTAAACGATTCCGCATTAAAATATTTAAAAATAAACGAAAGCGTGAATATCGAGCCGGCTCTTTCCGTAAATTCGGATATTTCAGGGCATTTTGTGCTGGGTCATATAGACGGTATAGGAAGGATTTCGGTTAAAAAAAGAACCGGGAATTCTATAATTGTAGGAATAAAAATAATAAATTCCATAGACGCCGATATTAAAAATTATATTATAAAGAAAGGCTCGATAAGCATCGACGGAATAAGTCTGACTGTAAATGAAATTGAGGGCGATATTTTTTTTGTGAGCATAATACCTTTGACGTACGATGAAACAAATTTAAAGTTTAAAACGACGGGCGATTATGTAAATCTTGAATCAGATATAATAGAAAGAACCGTCGTGAACCGTTTAAAAGATACGGCGGAGGAGCCGGGAGACGGCGAAGCTAAAAAAACAGGCATGAGCCGCAGCGGTTTGACCGCGGAATTTTTAGCAGAAAACGGTTTTATGTAGGTTTGTTTATTTAAAATTAAAATCCATAAAAAGGACGGTAAATATTTATGAGTTTAGCAACTGTAGAAGAGGCTGCTCTCGATATAAAAAACAGAAAAATGATTATTCTCGTCGATGACGAGGACAGGGAAAACGAAGGAGATTTAGTCGTTGCCGCAGAGCATACTACTCCTGAAATTATCAACTTTATGACAAAATATGCAAGAGGCCTGATATGTTTAACGTTAACCGAGGAAAAAGCCGACAGCTTAGACCTTCCTCCCATGGTTGTCAATAACGAGTCGAAGTTTACTACCGCGTTTACCGTATCAATCGAAGCGAAAGAAGGCGTTACGACCGGTATATCGGCTCATGACAGGGCAAAAACCATATTAACGGCGATAGAAGACGATGCAAAACCGTCGGATTTAGTCAGACCCGGTCATATTTTCCCTTTAAGGGGCAAGAACGGCGGGGTATTGACTAGAACGGGACAGACCGAAGGTTCGATAGATATAGCCCGCATTGCCGGATTAAAGCCGTACGGCGTCATATGCGAAATAATGCACGACGACGGAACTATGGCGAGGATGCCCGATTTGATAAAATTTTCAAAAAAATTCGATATAAAGATTTTGACCGTGAAAGATTTGATAAATTACAGGCTTAAACATGAGAAGCATGTTAAAAGACTTGTTGAATCTAAAATACCTACCGAATTCGCGGGAGATTTTAAAATTATAGTATATTCTAATGATATCGATTTCAAAGAACATATAGCTCTCGTAAAAGGAGAAATCAATAAAGACGAGCCTGTTCTAGTCAGAGTTCACTCCCAGTGTCTCACTGGAGACATATTCGGTTCTATGAGATGCGACTGCGGAGACCAGTTGACGGCGGCTATGGAGATGATAGACAAGGAAGGCAGCGGCGTTATTTTATATTTAATGCAGGAAGGCAGGGGCATAGGCCTTGTGAATAAATTAAAAGCTTATAATCTTCAGGACGAGGGCTACGATACCGTTGAAGCAAATGAAAAATTGGGATTTAAACCCGACTTAAGAGAATACGGGGTGGGCGCCCAAATTTTAGTAGATCTGGGTGTCGGGAAAATGCGGCTTATGACCAATAATCCGAAAAAAATAATCGGACTCGAAGGATACGGACTGAGCGTGGTTGAAAGGGTTCCCGTGGAAATATGTCCGAATGAAACAAATAAACATTATCTAAAAACGAAAAAAGAAAAATTAGGGCACATATTAAAAATGAAATAGTAAAAGAAAAATTAAAATTAAATTAACGGGAGCGTGAAATGGGTAATTTTAATTTAATAGAAGGCGAGCTTAAAGCCGCCGGTTTTAGATTTGGCATAGCTATATCGAGATTTAACGATTTTATTAACGGTAAACTGCTGGACGGAGCGCTGGATTACTTAAAAAGAGCGGGAGCTAACGAGGATAACGTATCGGTCGTAAAGGTTCCGGGAGCGTTTGAACTTCCCATGGCGGTGAAAATGCTGTTGGAAACAAAAAAATACGATGCGGTAATCTGTCTTGGAACGCTGATAAGGGGCGAAACTACCCATTTTGACCTGTTGTCGAATCAAGTTACGAAATTAATTTCCGAACTTTCAATCCACTATAATGTTCCGGTGAGTTACGGAATTATAACGGCAGAATCTATCGAACAGGCGATATCGCGCGCCGGTACTAAAATGGGTAATAAAGGTTTCGATGCGGCAATGTCTGCCGTAGAAATGGCAAGTCTTTACGCAAAAATTAAGAAGAGCTGAGCGTTAACTATTTATTTATGACAAAAAGAAGAAAGGCGAGAGAACTTGCTTTACAGTTTTTATACGAAGAAGACGGAAACATAAGCAATTTAGACTATAAAATAAATTGTTTTTATAATGATTTCGCTTCGGAAAGTCTTATAAGAGACGGATTTATAAAAACTAAAGAAGATTTAAACAGGAAAAAGGATATTTCTCAGATTTTTAATTTCTTTGCGGATATCGTACGGGGAACTTTAATAAATTTAGAAAAAATCGACGGTCTTATCAGGATGCTGGCTAAAAACTGGACTATTGAAAGAATGTCGAGAGTTGACAGAAATCTTTTAAGACTTTCTATTTACGAGATTTTATTTATTCCTGAAACTCCCAAGAACGTCGTTATCAACGAAGCGATAGAAATAGCGAAGAAATTCGGAAACGACGAATCGCCGGCTTTCATTAACGGTATCTTAGATGCGGCGGTTAAGGTTAAATAAGTTAATCGGCTGATAAAAACTTAAAATAACCGAAAATAGGAGATAAAAATGGAGATTAAATCGGGATTGAATTACGGCGGAGTCGTACTCGATATAAGAGGGCTTTGCTGAGGTCCTCCGGTATGGGCGGTCGTCCATAAACTCAAAACTTTAAAACAGGATGACGTTTTAACGGTGGTTTCGGATAAAGATTCTTTACTGAATGATATTCCAGCCTTATGCTCTCTCTTGAGCTTACAGTTGCTAAATGCGGTCAATTTAAAAGACCTGCACGTATTTTTTATTAAAAATAAAGATTGGGAAAAATAAAGGCTAAAATGATTAGGAATAATAATAGAACGGCAGATGAAATGAGGCCTGTGAAAATTACCCCCGGCTATATGAAATATGCCGAAGGTTCGTGCTTGATAGAAGCCGGCGATACTAAGGTGATATGCACTGCTTCCGCCGATTATAAAGTGCCGCCGTTTTTAAGAGATAAAGGCGAAGGCTGGCTCACCGCCGAATATTCTATGCTTCCGAGGTCCGCCCATAACAGGATACCGAGAGACTCGGCAAAAGGAAAAGTCAACGGAAGGGCTCAGGAAATACAGAGGTTAATAGGCAGGTCGCTCAGGTCGGTAATTAATTTTTCGTATTTCCCCGGAATAACCGTATTAATAGACTGCGACGTGATAAGCGCGGACGGCGGAACGAGGACGGCTTCTATAACTGGGGCATATGTCGCCGCTTATCTTGCATTCTTAAATCTTATAAAACAGGAAAAAATAGAAAAGATGCCGTTTTACGATTCCGTTGCCGCAATAAGCATCGGCATCGCAAACGGAGAAATCCTTCTTGACCTCGATTATTCCGAAGATTCCATAGCCGAACTTGATTTTAATTTTATCTTAACCGGTTCCCGAAAAATAATCGAGATTCAGGGATGCGCCGAAAAAACCCCGATAGATTTCGACGTCCTCGGCAAGCTCTACGAACTTTCAAAAACCGCAGTTGCAAAAATTACGGAATTGCAGAATAAAGCAATTTCCGGTTAAGCATCTCAATGCCTTAAATTTTTATTTATTATCGTGTTTTTTAAGAGACAGGGAAATTAAATCTGTATTATTAGGATTTTCATCGCCTGAAAAATTTTCTGCCTGTTCGGCTTTCTCCCGAAACATATCAGGCGTCCTGCGGTAATAATAAGTAAAATTATCTTTTAATTTATTTTTTAAATATTTAAATATTAAATAAATTAGATAATAATTTAAGAATGGAATTAAAAAAAGAACAGCAATGAAATCGGTAATAAACCCCGGAATAAAAAATAATATTCCGGCTATAAAGAAGGCAATAGATTTAATTAAGTTTTTGTTTAAAATTTTTCCGTTAGAAACATCGGCAACGGCATTTTGAAAGGCAATATATTTTATTTTTTTTGTTATTATATAACCTGCGATGCTAAAAAAAAATAAAAGTCCGGCGGTTGCAAGAAAGCCTATTCTTTCGGCTATTTCTATAAATACGTAAATTTCGAGAAATATATCGATAAGAATTGCAAAAAAAAATTTTCCAAATAACCCCATTTATTTAATATACAACGATTTCAAAGATTAATCAAATTATTCCAAGCAGTTTTTTTCGTTTATGTTTATATTATGCAACCCTAATAAACAGGGGCAGGAAGAGGAGCGGATAATTTCCATATTGAAAGGAAATAGAGTTTGTCGTATTATTATTAATACCCCCCCTATTTTTTCTATAAATTTATGTTATAATTTAAATATTAATTTAAAAAAAGAAAAATTTTTACATCTTTTAACCTTTTAACTAAGGAGGTTTTATGAAGGGAAAAAATAAAAAAAACGCATTTTTATTTTTCGCGATTTCGGCATTTGCATTTTTTCTTATTTCAATTGGAATTGCCGTTAAATCATTTGCCGGAAACGGAACGGACTGGACAACGCCTTGCGGTTTTGGTAATAACAGAGGCACATCTTATTTATCCAGTCCTTGCAGTTCTTCCTACAATTGCTGCATGGAGGCTCCGTCTCCCAAGCCCGTAGTTGAGCATTCCGTTCCCGTTCCGAAAAAACAGGTTCCAAAGAAACACGTTTCTACTTATGATATATCCTTGCACGATATTTATTTTGCTTTCAATAGCGCCGTTCTTACAGGCAAAGACAGAGCTATTCTCAAAAGAGACGCAGAATATTTAAAAAACAATCCAAATATAGTAGTGCAAATTCAGGGAAATTGCGACCAGAGAGGTTCTGTTTCGTATAATATGGCTCTTGCTTCAAGAAGAATTAACTCTGCCAAAAATTATCTTGAAAATTTGGGAATTACATCGGATAGATTAAAAACCGTGGTATTCGGAAAAAGCAATCTTCCATGTAAGGCTAATAACGCATCCTGTTATGCTATGAACAGAAGAGACCATTTTGAGGTAATTTCCAAATAAAAAGTAGAAATATTGTCCGGGGGCTGTTTATCTATATAAATTTAGTTATAAGATAACGGCTTCCGGATATTTTTAAAATTAAAATTAAATGTGCCTAGCAATTCCTTCCAAAGTTATAGAAATAAAAGACGGCGATACCGTTATCGTAGATACTATGGGGTCTAAAAGGCTTGTTTCTACGATGCTTCTGGAAGAGCCTGCCCGTATAGGCGATTACCTGCTCATACACGTGGGTTACGCAATGCAAAAAATAGACGAAAAAGAAGCTATGGAAAGCCTTAACCTGTTCAGGGAAATTGAAATAAAAACGGCAGGGTAGAATAAATATAAATATGGAATTATATTCCGATTTTAAAATAAAAGAGGATATAAGCAGACTGGCGTCGATAATAGGCTCGGAAGTTAAAAAACCTTTCAATATAATGGAAATATGCGGTGGACACACCCATTCCATTATGAAATACGGATTAAATACCCTCCTTAAAGATAAAATAAATTTTCTTCACGGACCGGGCTGTCCCGTCTGCGTTATGCCGCTTAAAAGAATAGACGAGGCGATAGAAATTGCAGATTCTCCGGACGTCATACTTGCGGCTTACGGCGATATGATGCGGGTTCCCGGAACGGATAGTTCGCTGATAAAAGAGCGGGCAAAAGGAAAAGACGTAAGAATGATATATTCCCCTCTCGATATTATAAAAATCGCCGAGGATAAAAACAATAAAGGTAAAAAAATAGTTTTTTTCGCGATAGGATTTGAAACTACGACCCCTATGACGGCGGCTCTTCTCGAAGAAGTTATAGCGAGGCGGATAAACAATGTTTT
>JAJXXD010000103.1 GCA_021781285.1 bacterium
AATAAATTTTCTTCACGGACCGGGCTGTCCCGTCTGCGTTATGCCGCTTAAAAGAATAGACGAGGCGATAGAAATTGCAGATTCTCCGGACGTAATACTTGCGGCTTACGGCGATATGATGCGTGTTCCCGGAACGGATAGTTCGCTGATAAAAGAGCGGGCAAAAGGAAAAGACGTAAGAATGATATATTCCCCTCTCGATATTATAAAAATCGCCGAGGATAAAAACAATAAGGGTAAAAAAATAGTTTTTTTCGCGATAGGGTTTGAAACTACGACCCCTATGACGGCGGCTCTTATCGAAGAAGTTATAGCGAGACGGATAAACAATGTTTTGTTTCATGTCAACCATGTTCTCGTGCCTCCTCCGATAAACGCTATCTTAGATTCGGGCGATAATTTAATAGACGGGTTTATTTGTCCCGGGCACGTCAGCGTTATGACCGGAAGCGGCATTTATGAGGATATTCCTTTAAAATATAAAAAAGCGGCGGTTATTGCAGGATTTGAGCCTTACGACATATTAAGCGGAGCGCTTTTAATAGTAAGGCAGATTAACGAAGGCAGGCCGGCGGTCGAAATTGCGTATAAAAGGGCGGTTAAAGAAGGCGGCAATAAAAAAGCGCAGGGTTTAGTCGATAAATATTTTACGGTAAGGGAAGAATTCGAATGGAGAGGATTCGGCAATATCCCAAAAAGCGGATTAAAATTAAGGGACGAGTTTAAAGACTTTGACGCAGAATATGTTTTTAGGGATAAATTAAAAGAATTGCCCGGTGGCAAAGAAAACGCCGCATGCAAATGCGGGGAAATATTAAAAGGAAAATGCAAGCCGGACGATTGCCCGCTATTCGGTAAAGCCTGCAATCCTGAAAATCCGATAGGGGCATGCATGGTTTCATTTGAAGGCGCATGCGCCGCTTATTATAAATACCGCAATTTTTAAATTAAAATGAATAAAAAAAAATACGAAAGAATACAGCTTTCGCATGGCGGAGGAGGCAAAGAAACTTCCGAGCTGATAGGCGGAATTATATTTAACGGACTTTATGGACAAAACGGCAGAAGCGATGATTTGTACGATTTACACAAAAGACGCAATAATAACAACTTTACAGTAAATGCATCCGGGCAGAAAATAAAATTATTGGAAGATGCCGCAGTTTTAAAATCTCCGCAAAATATTGCTTTTACTACCGACAGTTTTACCGTAAGCCCTGTTTTTTTTAAAGGCGGCGATATAGGAAAATTATCCGTAGCCGGAACGGTTAACGACCTTTCGGTTATGGGGGCGAAACCGTTGTTCTTAAGCCTCGGACTGATAATAGAAGAAGGATTTGCTTCGGAGGATTTAAGGAAAATCATAGAGAGCATTTCGGAAGAGGCGGATAAAACCGGCGTCATAGTGGTAACGGGGGATACAAAGGTTGTTCCCGCAGGGAAAGCCGACGGGATATTTATAAATACAAGCGGAATAGGGGAGATTTTACACGACGGTCTTTCCGTTTATAATATAGCGGCGGGAGATATAATTATCGTTTCGGGCAATGTAGGCGACCATGGGGCGGCGGTTATGTCTTTAAGAGAAGGGATAGAAATGGACGTGGAAATAGAAAGCGACTGCGCTTCTTTGTGGGATATGATAGAAACGATATTAAAGGGCGGTATAGGGGTAAGCGCAATAAGGGATGCTACCAGAGGCGGGTTAGCCGCCGTTCTTAACGAATGGGCTATGGCGGCGGGGGTCGATATTTACGTCGAAGAAGATAAGATTCCCGTAAACGATTCCGTAAGAGGTTTCTGCGAGCTTCTAGGTTTTGAACCTTATCAGCTTGCATGCGAGGGAAGGGCGGTATTTGCCGTAAAACCTGAATTTGCGGAGAAAGCGCTGAATATTCTTAAATCGCATCCGCTTGGAAAAGATGCAAAGATAATAGGAACGGTAGGCGGCAATAATAGTTTTGAAGCTGAAACGAGGGGAGCGGGGCAGACAGTCGGCGGCAGAAACATAAAGGGGACGGAATTAAAAGGAAAAGTTGTTTTAAAAGGTATTTACGGAGTAAATAGGCTTCTTGATTATCCTTCGGGCGAATTGTTGCCGAGAATCTGTTAGAATTGAAATTTATTTACTTAATCGCTTCTTAAGTTATGCAAAATAGCGAAAATGGATTCGTTAATAATGCCGACGTCAAAAGAGCTATAATTAAACTATCCGGCAGGGTACAGGGGGTGGGTTTTAGACCTTTTGCTTACAGGCTTGCTGAAAAATACGGAATAAAAGGCTGTGTTTTAAATAACGCCGAAGGGGTTGAAATCGACGCCGAAGGCAAGGAAGACGCCCTTTTAAATTTTATAAAATCTTTAGATTCAGATTCGGAAAAACCTCCGCTTGCAATTATTAACTATAAAACCGTAGATTTTACCGAGCCGTTTTTTTATAAAAGTTTCGAGATTAAAGAATCGGATAAAACCGGCAATAAAGACGATAACCGTAAAAATAATAAATTAAATTTAACCATACCTCCGGATATCGCAATATGCGGCAAATGTTTAGACGAACTTTTCAATCCTTCCGACAGGAGATATTTATATCCGTTTATCAACTGCACCGACTGCGGTCCAAGATTTACTATATCTAAAAGACTGCCATACGACAGGGCTTCGACTTCTATGGACAAATTTAAAATGTGCATGGAATGTCAAGCCGAATATAAAAATCCTTTAAGCCGAAGGTTTCATGCCGAACCGAACGGATGTTTCGCCTGCGGTCCCAAAGTCGAATTTATTTTAAGTTCGGATATATCGGGCTATAAAGAAGCAGAAGATATAAATAAAGCTTTAGAATTAAAGCGGTTAAGAAGTTTGAACGCCGTAAAATCTTTAGTAGGTTTAATCAAAGACGGTGGCATTGCCTGCGTTAAGGGGATAGGCGGTTTTCACTTAATGGCGGATGCCGCTAACGACGATGCTTTGAAATTATTGAGGGAGCGGAAAAACAGACCGAAAAAACCTTTCGCCGTAATGTTTAAAGATATGGAGCAGGTATTAAGATATGCTCATGCAGATGATATTTCGGCGGGTTTGTTGGTTTCAAAAGAAAGACCCATCTGTTTATTGAAGGATAAAGGGAACCTGTCTTATTACGCAAACTGCGGACTGCAAGATATAGGGGTATTATTGCCGTATGCCCCGCTTCATTATATTATATTCAGCCTTTTTGACGGACCTTTAGTCGCAACTTCGGCAAACATAGGCGGAGAACCGATAGTAAAAGATAATAAAGAAGCGTTTTTGAAACTGAAAGGCATTGCGGACGGCTTTTTAATCCACAATAGGGATATTTTAAGGAGATGCGACGATTCAGTCATAAAAGCGGATATCGGTGATACCGACAAACGGGGCTGCGCCCCTTTTTTTATCAGGCGGTCGAGAGGCTATGTTCCGGAGCCGTTAAACCTCCCGTTTCCTTTAAAAAGAAACGTTTTAGCGGCGGGCGCCTTTCTTAAAAATACTTTTGCATTGGCTTACGCCGGCGAAGATACCGGCGCGGTCGTATTGAGCCAGCATAACGGCGACTTGGATAATATTGCGGGGTTCATCAATTTTAAAGAAAATATAGAAGATTTTAAAAAGTTTTATAATTTTAAACCGGATATTATCGTTTACGACAGCCATCCCGCTTACGAAAGCACGAAATGGGCTAAAGAATCGGCAAAAGAAAGAAATATAAAGGGTATATCGCTCCAGCATCACAGGGCGCATATTATTTCTTGTATGGCGGAAAACGGGCTTGGATTAAACGAAGAAGTTTTCGGCATCGCTTTCGATGGAACGGGTTATGGAGACGACGGAACGATTTGGGGAGGGGAATTTTTTAAAGGAAATTATAAGAACTTAAAAAGAACGGGGAGTTTTAAAAAATTCAGGCTTATCGGCGGGGACAAAGCGGTTAAATCGCCCAAAAGGGTTCTTCTAAGCATTCTGTTCGGTATTTTATTCGAGAGCGGCAGCGGTATTAAATATCCAGATGCTTTTAGTGTTATTTCCAATTTAACCGGTTTTTCCGAAAAGGAAATAAGCACATTCCTTAAAATGTGGAAGAACGGTTTGAATTCCCCGTTTACATCTTCCTGCGGAAGAATTTTCGACGCCGTTTCATGTTTGTGCGGATTTAACGGAAGTTTAACATATGAAGGGGAGGCGGCGGTTTATTTAGAAAATTTGTGCGGTAAATACAAAAATAAAGGCGGCGGCGAACCTGATAATTCAATAAGCGAAAGAGGCTGTTTTAAATATGTTGTAGAATACGGCAAAGAAGACGACTTTTTTACGGTCGATTATAATCCTATATTTGACGATATTATTCAAACTGTCATTGATAACGGCGGTTTGGAAGGTTTAAAAACGCAGATTGCTTCGCTTACGCTCGAAATGACAATCATTGCCGAAAGATTCATAAATACGCTTGTTATGATTATTAGGGATACGGCATTAAATGCAGGATGCAAAAATGTATGCCTGAGCGGGGGAGTATTTCAAAATGCTTTATTGAGGAATAAAACTTCTGCAATTCTTAAAGAAAACGGGTTTGGCGCTTATTTTAACGAAAAAATACCGGCGAACGACGGAGGAATTTCATTCGGCCAAGCGGTTTACGGCGGGATTGTATAAACCGTATTCAGGGTTAATACTCCAGCTTATACCAAGCGGTTTTATTTCTTCTAAAACGAAGTTTTCCAGCGCAGGCATTGCCTTCTTTAAAGGCGCGGAAATATCCGTTCCTACGCCGGCACAATCTTCCGGGGATATTGCGTAAACTGTTATATTCGGATTATGTCCTTGTAATCCGCACATAGTTATTATGTCGATAAACTCGACGTCGTGCGCCGTTTTTTTCATTAGATTCACTGGAAGATTGCCGGCATCGAATCTAAATATGCTTCCGGGTTCTTCGTCCGTTTTAAGGGCATCTACGACGATAATGTCGTCGAGATTAAATATATCGTCTAAAAGTCCGTATCCAAGAGTACTGCCGTCGATTAATCTTATATTTCCTTTAAAGATATATTTTTTCCTCAAGAAATCTATAAAATGAACCCCGAAGCCTTCATCCTTCAAAATTAAGTTGCCTATTCCTATAATTCCCGTCATTGGATTTATTCCGGTTCCGATTTATTTCTCATATATTTATAGCCTCCGAAAGGTATAAGAATATCGCCTTCCTTCCACATTACCGAACGCCAGACTTCTATGTAAATATGATAAACTATAAATATTATGATGAGCCACATTATAAAGAGATGAAGAAGCGTCACGCCGGTAAGTCCGCCGAATACGACAAGAGTCCAGTCAGTCGAAAAATGCATAAGCCACGGCCACCATGCGCCTACCGCCGAAGTTCCGGTAAAAGAAGCCACGTACATTTGGAATCCGGTAAGCATCTGAAGCAGGATAAGCAGGTGAAAGATAGTGAATATTATGGCGTTCAGAGGGTCCTGATAGCGTCCGGTTTCCGGTCTGTCTTTAAGCGTAAAGTAATGTTTAATCATTTTCCACGCCTCTTCTATTTTGTCTCCAAACGGAATAAAACTTTTGTAAAGAGGCTCTTTCCACGAAAAGAAGG
>JAJXXD010000126.1 GCA_021781285.1 bacterium
CGGAAACGAAATTGTTAACGATGCGGCATATGTAAACGACCTTCTGCTGAATCTTATGGACGAAAATATAAACCTTCAATGGATTTACAAGATAGAGGACAAAAACGCCCCCTTTATTTCTAATTATGAAACATCGTCAATGCCGCCCGAAGATTTTAAATATATTAAAGAAAATAAAATCAAACATTTAAAAGCAAAATCCATTAAAAATATTAAGATATACCTGTTCTGTTCTTTTAACGGTTTAAATTTACCGCAGGCAAAAGAAAAAGGGATAGATATTTTTACTAAAGTTTCGG
Source organism: bacterium (assembly GCA_021781285.1). Lineage (GTDB taxonomy): Bacteria > SZUA-79 > SZUA-79 > Acidulodesulfobacterales > Acidulodesulfobacteraceae > Acidulodesulfobacterium_A. The sequence continues at coordinate 300 of JAJXXD010000126.1, forward strand.
ATTACGCCGCTGGATTGTTTAAATTAAATTTTGCGGGAGCCGTTAATTCCGTTTCTATAAACAATGCGCTTGCAGACAAGGAGATTATCGAAAAAAAATTAGTAAATATCGAAAATAATCTTAGCTTTATATCTTCGAGACTCGATATAGGCTTGAAGAGGATGGGCAATCAGGAGCTTATCGATTATTTTTATGCCGAGTTAAATCCCTGCAGGTCTGCCGAAGTTAAAGCGCCGCGATGGGAAGATATGTTGGACGGTTCTACTTTCAGGAGCCAGCTTATATATTCCTGCGCGGAAGTTAAAAAGGATTTTTTCTATCTCGACGGATACTATTATAAATTTATAAATATGCACAGGCTTCCGTCGAGCGTCGATTCTTTCGGCATAACGTCCGTTTTAAATATCGGCGGTTCTGCGGAAGATTTTTTTCCTTACGATATTTCCGTCGCCTTTAATATTCCCGAACAGGAAAAAACGATAGAAAAAATACAAACGGACAGAAATATAAAGGCAAGCCTGACCGAAGCGGCAGGCGGGGGATATACGGATTATAAGGGCGCAAATATTACGGAGCAGTTAGACGAGTTTTTAAAATCGGTTTCCAAACTTCAAAAGAAAGTGGTGGAGTTTTCTTTATGCGCAAGAATCAAATCTAAAAATTTAGACGAACTCGGTTTGAGAGCCGTAAAACTTCTTGAATCGTTTAAAAACTATAACGGAATGGAAGGCATAATAGACAATATGGAGCACCACAACCTTTTTCTCTCTTTTCTTCCCGGGCAGTCCCGTTTTAACAGGCGGTTTAAAACCTCTATTTCTTCTTCGGCGGCGGCATTTTTTCCGTTGAACGAGGGTTTCGCCGGAACCGAAAATTGCGCCGTTCCGTTGATAAACGACAGGGGAGAAGCCGTAAAATTAGACCTTTACAACAACCGCCTCCCGTCAAAGCACGGAATAGTCTTCGGAAAGACGAGAAGCGGAAAAGGATTCATGCTGAACGGATTTCTAAGCAATTTTTATATATCGGGAGATAATTATCATATTATAGGGGTCGATATAGGAGGAACTTATAAAAAATTCTGCAAAATATTCAAAGGCGATTATATAGAGATAGATTTGGACGGAAGCTATTGTATAAATCCGTTTCCTCCGAAGAAATACGCCGTTAAGGAAGTGAACGGCGAGGAGACGTTTGACCCCGATATTATGGTTTTCCTGACGGGAATAATTGGATTAATGGTTGAACCGGAAAAAAATTTATCGCCTAACGATAAGACTATCATAACACGGGCTATTCAGGCGGCATACGACGGAATAGCCGATATGGACGATATGCCGGTAATATCCGATATTAACAATATTTTATTTGATTACGGAGAGGCAAGGGATATTTCGGATAAAAAAAGAGCTATGGAAATGGGAAAAAATTTATTCCAATGGACTGATATTTCTTCCCCTTACGGAATGCTGATTAACAGAAAAAACGGCATAAATATAGATAATAAAATAGTAATATTCGACCTTCAAAAGTTAAAAGGGCATGAAGACCTTCAAAAAGTAGTATTTGCTATTATAAAAAATATATCTTTTAAAAAAATGTACGATAAATCGGCAAAAGTTTTTTTCTTTTACGACGAATGCTGGGAATTTATGAACGACCCGAAGATTTCGGAGCTGATAATGCACCTTTATAAGACTTCGGCAAAGTGGGGTTCTATGGTATGGAGCATAACTCAGGAACCGGGCGACCTTTTAAAGGCGGGCAACATCGGCAAAAGCATTATAGAAAATTCGTCGGTAAAAATATTCTGCCAGCTTGACGGCGGCGTTTCGACGGATGATTTAAGGCTATGCGGCCTGAATGGAAAAGAGATGGATATAGTAAAAAACCTTAAAGTGGTTAAAGGGCATTATGCCGAATACTTTTTAAAATTCGGAAAAGATTCGGCGGTAATAAGAAATTCACCTGACCCCTTTGAATACTGGCTCTGCTGTAAATCATCGGAAGACGAAGAAATAGAAAGGCTTATAGAACGTCTTTATCCGGATAAGTCTTTAAAAGAACGGCTTTATATATTAGCGGAAAAATATCCGAACGGACCTTACGGAATAGAACGGAATAAATAAGGCGAGAATAATGACCCAAATCCCGATTTAGAAATTTTTATATATGAATTATCTGAATTACTTAATAACGTCATTGCGAGCGTACTATTCCGTCATTGCGAGCGTAGCGAAGCAATCTTGTTATTATATTTATTATATTTTAGATTGCTTCGCTACGCTCGCAATGACGGAATATTAGAATTTATTAAATATTTTTTAAATCTGGATTTGGGAAGGAGGGTCGCAAAATGAACAATAGAAAGGGGACGGACTTAAGTCCGTCCCCTAAAAAGGCAAAAAAAACGAAACTGTTTTTACCGTCGGCAATAGCCGTGTTTGCCGTTTCCGCCTGCTTGGCAGGCGTATCTTACGGACTTGCACTTCCTCTTCCGGATATAGGTGCGATATCGGGTCAGATTCAGTCGGTCGAAACAGCCGCAAGCGGGGCGTTTTCTACCCTGCAAGGGCTCGCCGGAACGCTCGGATATGCTCCGGGCGCAGGCGGAGGACCTCTGTTTAATCCGGGTCCGGGACTTTCGGAGGCGATGGCAACCGTGGACAAACTTACCGCAGATGTTTCCAATATGCAGGAAGAATATCAGAATATAGTTATTAACTACGATAAATTAAATCATCTCGTTAATTCGGTAGAAAATGCGGTCAGCGGCATAAACAACCTGAATGAGCAGATAAACTCGGCTTTCAATCAAATTCCTCAGGATTTGACTTCGAGCGACGTTAACGCAAATTCCGTTCAAAACCTTATATCCGGAATTAATTCCGGTATTAACTCGGAATCTTCGGAATACGGCAACCTGAATACGACCGGAGAAACGTTTAACCCGCAGGCTTTTATTTCCGGAATTTCTTCTTCGACGGCAGGGGGTTTAAATAAATCAATTCTCGAAAACGGTTCTTCCCTGTTTTCCGAAGGGGCGATTTTTAATTCCGGCGGAAATTCGGGAACAGCGACGGAACTGTTAAACTGTTCGTCGTTAGACGGAGGTTATTATTTTGGCGCAGACGGCAATCCTATAGGCGGCTGTATCGATGCCGTTAACGGATTTGCCGCCGATACCGCGTCATCCGGTCTTTATAACGCCGGACTTTCGGCGGCAAGGGCGCACAAAGCCGAACTTGAAGGCAGCGAATTTATGAACGAAATTTCAGGAGACGCTCTCCAAAACAGTTCCAATTACTATGCCTATCAGAGTTCTATTTTAACGATTATGGCAGAGGAAAGCGCCGCAAATTTGAAAAATTTAGGATATATGGAAAGCCAGTTGAAACAGATAGAATTGGCTAAATCTGCCGAAGAAATAAAAAAAGAACATACCGGCGCAGTAATATTGCCTCAAACCAACGCTGAGCCGGGTATGGATTTTTACGGCAAAACGACTATGTAGGCTAATAAAATACCATTACTTATGAGAATATATTTATCAATTTGCGGTTTTATATTTTTATTTATCGGTTTTATTTTGATAAAAACCGCTTATGCCGCTTCAAGTCCGACTCCTCCGGCATCGGCAAGTTCGGGCGGCGCCGCTTCGTCTTCGAGTACCGGCGGCGTCAACGAATCGGCGATGTCTATTTCAAAGTTAAACGACGGGGAAGACTTAAGCATGCTTTCCATCGATTCAATTCCGCCTGCGCTGAATAATGATTCTACATTGAGCGGTTTTGTCGCGTATATGTTTTATTTTTTATTTGCGCTCGGCATAGTCCTGTCTTTTTTCGAAGGATACAGAGCCGAATTAACGGGAGCGGTTTTTAATTATTACGGATTATTTTTAAGGACGGCATTAATAGCTATCGGCTTTCTTTCATGGAAACAAACAGGGCAGTCTAACTTTGCCCAGCTGATATTAACCCTTGCCGACAGGATGCAGCTTTATCTTATAAAGCAAAACATTTACGGTTTGGGGCAGTCGGTATCGCAGGTAGTTTCTTCTATTTCAGGCAGTCTTCATTCAGTTTCCATTCCTACTATTTCTTCCAACGGGACTTCATCGGTTCATAGCGGGTGGAATCTGAATCCGGTTTCATGGCTTGCGGGTGCCGTACACGCTTTAACCGGAACCGTTTTTATGGGCATAATATGGTTTTTGTTTAATATTTTATATCTGGCAATACAGCTTTTTATGGCATTGGTCCAGCTCGTATTTCTGGGGCTGTTGTTTTCTCTTTGTCCGATAATACTCGGTTTTGAAGCTATACCTTATACGAGGGGCATATTCGCCAAATGGCTTAAAATGTTCGTCGAAATTTCGTTCTGGGGAGTAATGGCGGCTCTCGAACAGCTTATCTTCTTTACTATTTTAAGCAAGATGGAATCGGCAGATATGCCTTCTACGGGAACGGGTATAGGAAATATTTTAGGAATGTTTACGTTTGCGGAGATTATAACGGTTTTTATAATCATGATGGCTATAAACGTTTCGGTTCCTTTTTTAGTCGCCAAATTATTCGACGGCATAAGCGGAGAGGCGCACGAAAAAATTAAAACCGTTAAGGGTAAAGTTGCGGGAGCGGGTCTTGCCGCAGGTTCTTAAAATGAATATCAAAATTAAAATTAAATATGTCGAATCTTTTTAATTACAAAGACGGTTATAAAAAAAGAAACGGCAGACTGTTTTACGAAATATGGGGCGGTCTTGAAGCTCAGAATACCGCGCTTAAGGTCGTAATAATTTTAATGTCTTTGATTACCGCAATCTCGCTTTTTACGGCTTTTTATACATATAAAGCGAACAGGATTCCGGTGGTGATAAGAGTAAACTCGGCCGGAGACGCAAAGGTTTTAAGAAACCTGCCGTTTAACAACAAGACGGGTATGGGCGAAATAGTATATTTTTCTAAAAGTTTCGTAAGGGAATTTACCGGATTTAATTCGATAATGATTAAAACGGAACTTTCGAGAGCGCTAAATAAAATGTCCGGAACTTACGGCAAGAAAACGCTGGATATGATTATCAGGAGCAAATTTATTCATAAAATGGAAAAAGCGGGTATAACGTCTAAAATTAAATTTAAAAAAATAAAATTAATAAGGCAGACCGTAAACCACGACGAATTAAAACTGTATATCGTAAGGACGGTAATATCTAATTCGGATACGTCTATAAAAAACAGCGCCGCATATGAAGACAAGCTCATTCTTAAAAGAATAAAAAGAAGCGTTCAAT
>JAJXXD010000168.1 GCA_021781285.1 bacterium
CGTGCTTTTGTTTCATACTACAATATTATCATATCGGTTTATAAAGTCAAGGTGAAAACTCTAAAAGTTATCCCGTGAAATGGCTAAAATGGGTTTTATCCGCACCGCAGACGGGGCATACCCAGTCGTTCGGTATATCTTCAAAAGGAGTTCCCGTCGCTATGCCTCCTATGGAATCTCCCACTTCCGGGTCGTAAATATAACCGCAAACATCGCATTGATATTTGGGCAAAGCAAGTTCTTCCGATGCCGCCATTAAATTTCTCCTTTAGTAGTTTAATATGCTCCGAATTTAAATTTTTTTAAAATGTGTTTTGTCTAATTTGCAAATCGGACACAGCCAGTCGTCCGGTATATCTTCGAAAGGAGTTCCCGGCTGTATTCCGCCTTCCGGGTCGCCTTTTTCGGGGTCATAAATATACGGACACGCTTCGCATAAAAATTTATCTTTATCTTCCGTTGTTTCGATATTTTTATTTTCGGGGTTCATAGTTAATTGTTTTCTCCTTCAGAGATTAATATTTGAATTTTAATGTTAAATTAATCTCTTTATTTAATTATATCAAATTTATTATTTTTTTAAAGTTGTTTAATTGATATAATTAAACGAGTAAATTTTAAATTAAAAAGGAAATGGAAACGGATGGATATATTTAAAGAAAGCCTTGTTTCGTTTATCAAAACGGCAATTAAAGAGAAAAAAAATATAGATATTACGAATGAGGAATCGGAAAAGCTCATAAAGAATCCGCCGGACGTTTCTTTCGGCGACTATTCTCTTGCGGCTTATTACATGGCAGGATACGGCTTTAAGGGGAAGCCGGAAGAGATTGCGGAAGAAATTTTTAATATTTTCATGCCAAACTTAGCGAGAATAGAAGACCTTTTCGATAAAATAGAAATAAAAGGAGCTTACGTTAATTTTTTCGTAAATAAAGCGCGGTTTGCTTCTTTTGTTGTCCGTGATGTTAGCGGTTCGGGCGGGGACTACGGCAAAGGCTCTCCGGAAAAACCGCTGAGGGTTATAATAGACTTTTCCTCTCCTAATATTGCAAAGCCTTTCGGAGTAGGGCATCTGCGTTCGACGGTTATAGGAATGAGCCTGTCTAATATTTATAAATTTTGCGGACATAATGTTATAAAAATAAACTATCTCGGAGATTTCGGCACTCAGTTCGGTAAGCTCATAACTGCCTTCTGCCGCTATGACGATATCGATTTTGATGAGTTCGAAGTTAATCCGGTAAAGTCTTTATATAATCTTTACGTTAGAATACATAAGGAAGCAGAAGAAGACCCTTCTATAGACGATGTTGCAAGAGATAATTTTAAAGAATTAGAAGAAGGTTTAGTACGCGGTAATGCCGGAGGACTGGAAGACAGGCTTGGGTCTATTGACGGCGGGCAGACGGAAAGTGTTATGGGAACCGCACTTGATATGGGCGTGATGGATAACAAAGGCAAACAGTTGAGGATTACCAAAGAACTGAAATCGCGTTTTTGCGATTCCGGTCCGGACGGGAAAATATCATTGTGGAAATTTTTTAGAAACCTAAGTAAAAAAGAGTTTGAAGGAATTTATGAAAAAATAGATATAAAATTCGACTATTACGAAGGCGAAGCCGAAAGTGCGGTGTTTTCAAACGATATCAAAGAAATTTTACTCAAAAGCGGAATTGCGGAAGAAAGCGAAGGCGCGGTAATAATCAATATTAAAGGCGGCAAAACCCCTGCGTTGATTGCAAAGAGCGACGGAACATCCCTTTATTTTTCAAGAGATATAGTTACGGCAATTTTCAGAATGGCAAAATATAATTTCGATAAGATGATTTATGTCGTCGGCTCCGAACAGTCGCTTCATTTTAACCAACTTTGCGGCGTCTTCGACATAATTAAGGAAAACCTTAATAAAATATCGGAAAAAGATAATACAAGATTTAAAAGATATGCTTCTCTTATAAGCGGCAGGCTGGTTCACGTTAAGTTCGGAAGAATCATAGGGATGTCCACTAGAAAAGGTAATTTAGTATTTTTGGAGGATTACATAAAAGAAGCGAGCCTTAAGGCTAAAGAAAAGCTGCTCCTCGACAATAAAATTACCGAAGCGGACAAAGACGGCACATCTTTAAAAGTAGGCATCGGAGCGGTTATATTTAACGATTTAAAAACAAGGCGCACTACCGACGTAAATTTTAACTGGGATAACGTTTTATCTTTTGAAGGGCAGACCGGCCCCTATCTTCAATATACCGTTTCAAGGATAAACAGCCTTGTATCTAAATTGGGCGTAGTAGATTCGGAAGGCGGCGCCGCGAGCGATACGGCGGATTTTTTGTTTTCAAAGAACGATGACGATTTTAACGATATATTTTTAATAACTAAACAAATCTCCGGTTTCAGAGATGCCGTTGGCTCGGCTATGGAACTAAACGAGCCTTCCGTTTTGAGTTCTTACGCCCTTGAGCTTGCCTCTCTTTTTAACAGATATTATCAAAATTACAGGCTTATAGGAAACGATTCGGACTATATAAAACCTCGTCTTTTAATGCTGTCGGCGGTAAGGACGGTATTAACCCGGATTTTAAATTTACTGTGCGTACCGGTTCTCGAAAGGATGTAATCTTATTATAATCGATAATATAAAAAAAATAAAAAAATGAGTCTTGAGATAAACAATTTAACCGTAGAATTATGTGCGGATAAACATAACGATAACTGCATTAACGTAGCGGATTCTTTGTTTTTGACGGTCGATGAAGGCGAGGTCGTTTCCATAGTCGGAGAATCGGGCAGCGGCAAATCTTTTTTTGGATTGTCTATTTTAAGGCTTAATCCGCCGCGTATTTCGAAAATTACTTCGGGAGAGATTAAAATAAAATGTAAATCGCAAGATAAAGAAATCGATATCCTAAAGTTGAAGCCCGAAGAACTCATGGGAGTCAGAGGCAGGCTTGTATCTATGATATTTCAGGACCCGAATACTTCTTTGAATCCGGTTATGAAAATAGGGGAACAGATAACGGAAGCCATAATCGCCCATAAAAAAGTTTCTAAAAAAGAAGCTAAAGATACCGCCGTTTCATATCTTAATTCTATGAATATAGACGGGAAATCAAGATTCGGCTCTTATCCATACGAGTTGTCGGGAGGGATGAGGCAGAGGGTTATGATTGCTATGGCTATGGTTTTGGAGCCGTGTTTTCTGATAGCCGACGAGCCTACTACCGCTTTAGACGTTACTACTTCCCTGCAGGTTTTAAAACTTATAGAAGATATAAGAGAAAAATCTAATATAGGAGTGATTTTTATAACACACGATTTGACCGTCGCAAGAAGCGTATCCGACAGGACTTATGTATTTTATGCGGGACAGGTGATGGAATCCGGAAATACCGAGGATTTAATAAATAATCCTGCGCATCCATATACCGTTTCTTTAATTAAAAGCGTTCCGTCTTTATCCTCGGATTATGTTCCGAAGCAAAGGCTTTTTACTATACCGGGTTTTCTTACTAAAGACGATTTCAGCAAGGGAAAATGCAGGTTTTACTCCAGATGCTTTAAAAAAGGAGAGGAATGTTTAAGAGATATACCGTTAAGCAGTTTTACGGACGGCGGAAAAAGCGTAAGAGACGTCAGATGCGTAAAGGTAAAAAACTTATAATGAATGTTCAGGTAAAAATATGGACGAAAATATAATTTTATCGGTTTCGGGTCTTTCTAAGCATTATAAATATTACAAAACTTTATTCGATATTAGAAAAAACGTAATTAAAGCCGTTGACGGCGTATCCTTCGACGTATTTAAAAATGAAATATTTGCGGTAGTCGGGGAGACCGGATGCGGCAAATCCACGCTTTCAAAGCTAATTTTGGGACTAACGGAAAAAACCTCAGGCGAAATATATTTTAAAGGCGAACCTCTTGATTATAGCAATAAAAAAAAGGATTTCAGAAAAAAAATCCAGATACTTTTTCAGGACCCTTATTCTTCGCTTAATCCTAAAAAAAAGATTTATAAAATAATATCTTACCCTGCGGTTAAGAACGGCATTATAAAAAGCAGGCATAAAGACAGAATGGATTTTGCGGCGGAACAGCTTAAAAACGTAGGGTTGTCGGAAAACATAGCTTCTAATTATCCGCATATGCTCTCAGGGGGACAGAGACAGAGGGTCGGAATAGCACGATGTCTGTCCGTCCAGCCGGAACTCCTTATTCTCGATGAGCCGGTATCCGCTTTGGACGTTTCTATATCCGCCCAGATTTTAAATCTATTAATGGACTTACAGAAGAGAAACGGAATGAGCTATATATTTATAACGCATGATTTAAAATTAGTCAGACATCTTGCCGACAGGGTTTGCGTAATGTACGGCGGGAAAATAATGGAAATTGCCAAAACTGAAGATTTTTTTAATGCGCCCGTCCATTCGTATTCCAAAACCCTTATAGAATCTATGACGTCAATGTCTTTTACTCGTCCGAATCTTTAAACGTTTCGTCGCCTTCCATCAAAGAAAGAGTGCTTAAATGGTCGATATAGTCTTCGTTCATTCTTTTCTTTTCTTCTTCTTCCGCCCTCGACTGGCAGTTTATGCATAAGTTAGAATAAGGAATTATTTTCAGCCTTTTTTTTGAAATAGGTTCGCCGCACTCGTCGCAGACCCCGTATGTGCCTTCTTTTATTTTCAAAAGAGCGTTATCTACTTCCCTGATCTTTTTTCTTTCTCTGTCCCCCAGCATATACGACAGTTCGCGGTCCCTTTCGCTTGAAGCGATGTCGTAATTATCGCCGCGGTATTCCGTCGAGTCTTTTGAGGAACCTTCTTTTATGCCCGCATCTATCTCTTTAAAAATATCCTTTTTCATTTTGATCAATGTTTGTTTTGCCGATTCTATTTCCGCCGGCGAGAACGCCTGTTCATCGCTATTTTCCTTATTTTTCATAGATAGACCTCCGTTAAGTGCGTTAAGGGGACTGGATTATTTATTTGTCTTTTTAAAAATTTTTGAATAGTATATATTTAATTAGATTTAAAAGCAAGATTAAAAGTTAGCGGATAGAGGAGGTATTTTAATGAATAACGAAAGAGTTTTCAATTACGGATACGCCGGCAAGGAAAAAAAAGAAAAGGGGGTAAGGACGCCTTTTCAAATCGACAGGGACAGAATAATACATTCAAGCGCCTTCAGGAGAATGAGAAATAAAACGCAGGTATTTGGAGTTTTCACGCTGGATTATTACAGGACGAGGCTTACCCATTCCCTCGAAGTATCGCAGATAGCAAGGGCGGTAACATCTATTTTAAACAAAAAATACGGTTTGAATATAGACATAGACCTCGTCGAAGCCGTTTCTCTGGCGCACGATATAGGACATGCGCCATTCGGGCATCTCGGCGAATCCATTATAAACGATGAACTGAAAAAGGCGACCGGCAAAAGATTCGGATTTGAGGCAAATGCCCAGAATATTAGAATACTTAATTTTCTTGAAAAAAAATTTTACGATTCAAAAAATAATAAAATATACGGAATTAATCCTGCCGTTAAAACAATCGACGG
>JAJXXD010000199.1 GCA_021781285.1 bacterium
AAAATCATGACGAATTCATCCCCGCCGTATCTTGTTATAATATCCTGCTTCCTCATTAAAACATTTTTCAAATCATTGGTGAATTCCGTCAGCATAACGTCGCCGGTATGATGGCCGTAATTATCGTTTATATTTTTAAATTTATCTACGTCTAATATGGCAAAGGAAAGATCTGCCGAATTCCTATATGCCCTAACAATTTCCCTTTTCGCAAATTCATACATAAATCTTCTATTATATATTCCGGTGAGGGAATCGGTAATCGCAAGCTCCTTGTTTGTTTCTATCAATATAAGTTTTGCGAACACCGGCGATGCTATATTAATTATCTCCTTTATTAAATCCGTTATTTCCTGCGTAAAAAAATCTTTATCTCCCGAATCAATCGAAACTGTTCCTGCAACCTCGTCGCTGATTTTCAAGCAAAAACATTTGTAGCTGCCTGCCGTACCGCGAAACTCACAGTTATCGACCGTTCCGCCACAATTTTTATTTTTCACGTCGTTTATTAAAAGTCTGCAGTTTGACAGATAATCTTCATAATTAATATTATTAGTCGTTACGATAATCTTGCCGGAATTTTCCGAAGCCGCATGCTCTCCCGGCTTATTATCCTTTCCGCTGTAAATCAACGACGTAACTGTTTTCTTATTAACGGTATCGAATATGTTTATATGAAGCGAATCTACTCTTCCATTCCTGTCGTTTTTTATGGAATAAAGTCCTTCCGCAAATGTTTTTATGGCATATTCAAGCGTAAAAACCATAGATAATTTATACGATAATTCATTTAAGAGGTTGAGTTTCTTATTTGAATTCTCAAGATTCGCAATAATAATATTATTTTCTTCTTGTTTTTTAACAATCGTGTTATTTAAAGCCGTAATGGCCTCTGCAAATTCATAGAATTCGTTTCCTGTTTTCAGATATTTTTCGGTTAAATCTATCTTATTTGGATTTTTAACGTCTATTTTCTTAATATTAAATAATAAATCTTCAAGTGGATAGATAAAAATCCTTTTAAAAATTATATAAACGGATATCAAAGATATAACGATAAAAATTAATATCGTAAAGAGCGGGGCATAATATCTTAACAGCGAAAAATAAAAGAAATGGAAATACTTAATTCTTATTATTAAAAAGCTGAGAGCAATCAAAAATATTATCAGATAGGAAATGGAAAAAAGCGATAAAATTTTGAATTTTAATGTTTTTATATTCATTGTATGATATTTTAATATTTTGAAATTAAAACGGTGTTTTTATATTTAATTATACTCCAAATTTTTATCTTTAAAAATTGCATTTTACTTTTTATTTATGTAGAATTAATTTAAAGGTGAAATTGAAGTATAATTTTAAAATTAAAGGTGTAAAAATGCAGACGAAAAATAAAAAAGAGCCTGTCGGCAAAAAAAAAGATAAAACAAATTATTTTATTAAAACCGTTTTAAATTCGCTTGACCTTTTAGAGGCTTTTAAAGGCGAGAAGCCGGAGCTTGGGGTAAGCGAACTCAGTAAAATTCTCAAACTGCATAAAAATAAAATCTTCAGGCTTCTTGCCACATTAGAATATATGGGATATATAGAACAGGACCCGTTTACAGAAAATTACCGCCTCGGATTAAAAAGCCTCGAGCTCGGTCAGTCTTTCATCCATCATTTAAGGCTCTTGAGTATCGCCAAGCCCATTCTTAAAGAGCTGGTCGATAAATTAAAAGAGTCGGCTTACGTAGGGGTCATAAGGGAAAAAAAGGTTATTTATCTTGATATAGTAGAAGCCGACCAGGTTTTAAAAGTCGCTTCTAGAGTCGGAAATATGCTCCCCGTTTATGCCACGGCTATAGGCAAATCTCAAATAGCTTTCGAACCAAAAGATAGCGTAGAAAGACTTTTACCGGAAAAACTTACTCCTTTTACTAAAAATACTATAACTAATAAGGAAAGTCTTTTTAAAGAATTAGAAAAGATAAAACAGCAGGGATATGCGATAGATAATGAAGAGCTTGATGAAGGCATCATATGCATAGGCGCGCCTTTAAGAGATTACACTACCCATATCATAGGAGGCATATCCATTTCCGCTCCGGTAATAAGAACGACTCCGGAAAAACTTAAAAACGTCATTATCCCCCTTACCATTGAAGCAAGTAACGCTATTTCCGGAAAATTAGGATATGAAATAGGTAAAAAATATTCCGAATAACCTTAATCCCAAATTTGAATTTTCACAATTTTTAGGCTATAATAGGTAATAAAGGCATTAGTTATTTAATAAGTAATAATTTTACTTGCCTGTTGTTTCAGTTTTATTCAAAAATATGCGGAGGGTTAAAAAATGCTTTTAAAAGACGAGAAATCCTTTAGGGAAAAGAGGTCGGAATTAAGGCACAAAATCGTGGACGGGATATACGACAGAATTCCCGTAGATGTCGTAGAGCATTTAGGTAATGCCAACAAAGAATTAATTTTTGCCATAGAAGGCGTTTTTAACGGTTTTGTTAAAAGAATAGACGACAGAATCGCAAAGACGAAAGAGCGCAGGTCGAAAACCGACGGCGGCAATGGCAATAATAACGACGAAGAATAATAATGGCAAAACGCTTTTAATTTTAAGGATTTAAAATGTAAATACCTTTAAAGTAAAAGCGTTTTGCAGATAGACAACCTAAAAAGCGCAACCTTTCCTTATTTGCTTTTCGCTTTTGCAGGTTTGCTTTTAGATGTAGAAGCCGATTTTTTAGAAGCGCATGCCATTTTAATCACCTCCGTTACCTTTTATTAATTAAACGGTATATTTAATAATTATCTTTAATAATTTTAATAATTATTAATTGTTAAATAAAGTATACCATAATAAAAATAAAAAAATTAAATTTCGGTAATCATCGGAAAAATAAAAGGATGCCTGTCTATAGTCTTATTTAAATATTTTTTTAAAGCCTTCCTTATGTCGTCCTTGACTTTAACCCAATCGATGCTGTCATGTTTTTGATTTTCTTCTATTACATGCATAACCAATTTATAAAGAACGCTGTTTAGTTCTTTAAAATAATCCTCAAATACAAATCCTTTAGAAACGATATCCGGACCGGAAATTATACCCGACGTCTTGGAATCTACGACGAGTTGGACTATAATCATTCCGTTTTCGGAAAGATGCGCCCGTTCTTTAAGGGTATGAGCGCCGACGTCTCCGATTCCTTTGCCGTCGACGAATATTCTGCCCGCATAAACGTTTTCGCCTGCGAAACACTCTTTGTCCTCAGTAAATACAAGACTGTTGCCGTTTTCAAGGACAAAAACGTCCGAGGGCGCAATACCCGAACTTAGAGCAAGCTTTTTGTGCTGATATAAATGTTTCAATTCGCCGTGAACCGGAACAAAATATTTCGGTTTTACGATATTTATCATAAGTTTAAGTTCTTCTTTGCTTGCATGGCCGGACACGTGTATTTCGGATATGTTTTCGTAATAAACTTCGGCTCCTCTTTTATAAAGGTTGTTTATTATTTTAGATATAGCTTTCTCGTTTCCCGGAATAAATTTTGAAGACATTAAAACGAGGTCGTTAGGCTTGATTTTTACATATTTGTGGTCGTCCACCGAAATTCTGGAAAGCGCCGACATTGCTTCGCCCTGAGTGCCGGTAGTCAATATTAAAAGTTCTTCGGGTTTGTAATAGCTTATCGTTTCTTCATCTATTAAAATATCTTCCGGAATTTTTAAATACCCTAATTTTCTTGCAACTTTCGTATATGTCATAAGACTTCTTCCGCTGAATATAACCTTTTTATTAAATTCTGCGGCGAGGGAAAGGAGCTCCGAAATCCTGTGAATATTTGAAGCAAATAAAGCTACTATAATTCTTGCGTTATTATCCCTGAAAATATTCCTGAAGGTCTTTTTTATGTCGTTTTCCGATATCGTGAACCCTTCTTTTTCTATATTGGTAGAATCGGAAAATAAAGCTAAAACTCCGTTGTCTCCATAATGGGCAAGCCTGTTTATATCGGTTACGGCATTTTTTTCGAGGGTCTGGTCAAGCTTGAAATCTCCCGTATGTATTATTGTCCCGACCGGCGTTTTTATGGCAAGGCTTGCTCCATCGATTATCGAGTGGGCTACTCTTATAAATTCGATTTCAAAATCCCCTAATGTAATCGTATTCCCGGTTTTAACGGTAAACAACGATACTTTGAAAGGCAAATCGTGTTCTTTCAATTTTTCTTCGAGTATCCCGAGAGTAAAAGGAGTGCCGAATATGGGAATATTAAACTCTCTTAGCACATAGGGTATGGCGCCTATATGGTCTTCATGTCCGTGGGTAAGAACGATTCCCTTAATCTTTTTCTTTTTTTCTGGGTCGTATAAATATCTTATGTCGGGAATAACCATATCTATTCCCAGCATATAGTCCTCCGGAAACATAATCCCCGAATCGACTATTATAATATCCTTTTCGGTCTCATAAACCATCATATTGAGACCGATTTCGCCAAGCCCGCCAAGGGGTATTGCTTTTAATGTAGGCATTAATTTATTATTTACTTAATTATGGTTATCTTGATTTCTTTTATTTTTATAATCCCCGTATCCGCAGTTAAAAATTCGTCGCAACCCGCCTTTTTAGCACAAGCAACCTGAAGGGCGTCAGGGGTTCTAACCCCGTATTTCCCCTTTATATATGCTCCAATTTTAGCTATATTTAAATCGATATCTAAAACTTTAAAAAAATTTTTAAAAAGATAGCTATATTTAGCTTCTAAACTGCGGCTATTCATAGAAAGAATAGGAACCAAAACTTCCATTAACGATAAGGAAGATGTAAAAAGAATTAACTCTTTTTTCTGGCATTTTTCGAAATAAGGTAAGACCGACGGAAAAAAACGTTCATTTTTTTCAAGATAATAAATTATTATATTTGAATCTACGAACACATTTAATCCCATTCTTTTCTTATTTTTTCGATATATTTTTTTGGGTAAATTCCTTTAGCTATACCTGCAAATTCAGAAATATCCTTTGGAACTAAAGTTATAATTATTGAATTATCTATCGCATCGATAAGGAGTTCATCTCCTTCTTTAATATTTATTTGATTTCTAATTTTTTTAGGTATAACTATTTGGGCTTTCTTACCTATTTTTAATAATTCAGACATTTTTATCATTTCTCCTACTATAAATTTTATCATCTGATATTTCTTTTTGCAAGAAAATTTTAATAAAATTTTCATATTTTCAATTTTCTAATATCGCGCGGATTTCGTTTTCTATTTTTTCGATTATAATACCGCTGCCGTCGCCTTTTTCGGCTGCGTTCAGCGGCTTTAAAATACCGAGTTCGACGGTTTTACCCGGGTGAATCGTCAGACTGTTTTTACTTAAAATGTTTGCGGTACCTTTGATAACGACGGGAAGAACTGTCATATTGCCCTGCTTAAGAAACATATTAAGCCCGCCCTTTTTAAAGCTCAGCAGTTTTCCGTCCTGCGACCTCGTCCCTTCGGGAAAAATGAGTATAGAGGTTTTGTTCTTTAAGGCTTCCGCCCCT
>JAJXXD010000105.1 GCA_021781285.1 bacterium
ATATTTATTTAAAACAATTTGGGATATAAAACCTATGGCAAACGTTATTATAATTTTTTTTAAGGACATATTTCTCGCTTTAATTCCGCTGTTTGTCGCTATAGATATATTCGGCGTGCTCCCTATATATTTAGACTTCGTAAAAGATACCACACTCAAAGACGAAAAACAGATAAGAAAAAACTCTTTAATTACCGCTTTTAGCGTCGGCGTCGGCTTTCTTCTGCTTGGCAAATCCCTTTTTGACGTTATGGGTATTTCGATATATGATTTTGAAATGGCGGGCGGCATACTTTTACTTATAATATCTATAAATAATCTGCTTTCCGAAAAACCCAAACTTTACGCATCCGCAGATAAAGCGGATTTAGGAGTAGTACCTATAGGCGTACCGTTGATAGTCGGTCCGGGAGTTTTAACTACGCTTTTAATAATTACCGGCATATACGGATATTTAGTCGTCACGATTGCATTCATTATTAATCTTTTGATAGTCTATATTGTTTTAAAAAATACAAGGCTTATTTTAAAATATCTCGGGAAAACAGGTTCCAACGCCGCAGGCAAACTTGCGGCGCTTTTGCTTGCCGCATACGCGGTAATGATGATGAGGGTGGGAATTATAAATACGATATCTGTTTATATAAAAAGCATTATAGCCCATACTGCCCATTAAACATTAAATCTGAAATGCATTATATCGCCGTCTTTGACTATATAGTCTTTTCCCTCGAGCCTTAGAAGCCCCATTTTTGCGGCATTAGCTTCCGAACCGGCTTTAATAAAATCGTCATACGAAATAACTTCAGCCCTTATAAAACCTTTTTCGAAATCAGTATGAATAGTTCCGGCGGCTTGAGGCGCTTTCCAGCCGTTTTTTATCTCCCATGCCCTGACCTCCTGTTTGCCGGCGGTAAAAAACGAAATTAAACCTAAAAGCCTGAAGCTGACGGATGCGACGAAATCCAACGCGGAAGACTCCAGACCGTAGTCTTTAAGAAAAACATCCCTGTCTTCCTCTCCTAAAGTGGATAGTTCTTCTTCTAATTTTGCGCACAATCTTATAACCGGTATATTTTTAGGCGCGGCTATACTCATTATTTCTTTTATATCTTGATTGGAAAAATTTTCCGGCAGCATATCTTCATCGACGTTAAGAACATATACTACGGGTTTTGCCGATATTATGCCTAAGGATTTCAACAGGCTTTTTTCAGTTTCGTCGAATTCTTTTCCGGTTATAGACCCGGTTTCGGAGAGCTGAACGTTGATTTTTTTCAAAAAATCGAGGTTGGACGCCGCCGATTTATCTCCGCTTCTTGCTATTTTTTCAAGCTTCTGGAGATGTTTGGAAAGAATTTCTATATCGCTTAACGCGAGTTCGGTATTAATAATATCAAGGTCTCTTGCCGGATTTATTCCGCCTTCTACATGCACGACCGAGTTATCTTTAAATATTCTTATAACCTGTATGATTAAATCGACGTTCCTGATGTGGGAAAGAAATTTGTTGCCAAGACCTTCGCCTGCCGACGCCCCCTTTACTAATCCCGCAATATCGACGAATTCCACATAAGTCGGCGTAAATTTATCAGGACTAAATATATCGCGCAGTTTTTCCAATCTTTTATCTTTTACCGGTTTTATGCCTATATTCGGTTCTATAGTGCAAAACGGATAATTGCTGGCTTCGGCTCCCCCCGACGTAATAGCGTTAAATATGGTGGATTTACCCACATTGGGAAGACCTACTATGCCGCATTTAAGTCCCATATTTGTTTATACCTTATGTTTATTCAGCCGCCCGGCGGATGTTATAATTATTCATGGTTTTCGCAAGACCGTCCGTTATAATCGAGAATAAAATTTCATTTATTATTTTTAATACGCCGGGTAATTTTTTAATTTCGTCTCTCGAAAAATTGGACAGAACATAGTCCGCGCCGGTATCAAATTTGACTCTTTCCGGGGAATTAATGCCTAATTTTATGCGTATAAAATTTTTGCTCTGAAGCGAATTTATAACCGAATTAACGCCGTTATGAGAACCGCCGCTGCCGCCGAACTTAATTTTACAACTTCCAAAAGCAAGGTCGAGGTCGTCGTGAATTAAAATAATGTTTGAACCGGCTTCGTTTTCCCCGATTTTAAAAACACCGTTTTTGTTTAGGACATCTTTTACGGCTTTCCCGCTCAAATTCATAAAAGTAAGCGGTTTAATTAAGAATATATTTTTGTCCGATATAATTTTACCGGAAATCAAATAATTTTTTTTATTAATAAACGGCGGAAAATCATTTTCTTCGAAAAAATAGTCCACCGCCGTAAAACCAAAATTGTGCCTGGAAAACCGGTATTCCTGTCCCGGATTTCCAAGGCCAAAAATAAATATATCCTCTGGCATTTTAATAAAATAGAAGTTTTAACCCTTCTGAGAAGGCTGCGTTGACCCGGCGGCAGGCGCTGCGGCGGCAGTTTCGCCTTCGGCGGCAGGCGCTGCGGCGGAAACTTCCTCAACCGTAGGCTCGGCGACGGTAACTATAGCCGCATCTTCTTCAGCCATTATTTCGATGTTTTCGCCTAAATTCAAATCTCTGACGTGTATAATGTCTCCGATTTTAAGCGCTGAAACATCGATATTTATAGTATCGATTATATCTTTAGGATAACCCTTTATGGCGATATGCCTCATGAGAGGTTCAAGAATTCCTCCGAGCTTAACTCCTTCAGGCTTGCCCGTAAAATGGACGGCCGCTTCTATTTCTATTTTCTCGTCCATAGATATTTCGTGCAAATCGATATGAATAATATTATCGGTCACCGGGTCCTTTTGAATTTCTTTTATAACGACGGTTTTGCCGTTTACATCGTCTTCTTTGCTTACTATGTTGATAAATGAGGATATAGAATGTTTTGCAAAGGTTTTAAGAAATTCTTTGTAGTTTAGCAAAATAATGAGCGAACCCATTTTTTTCCCGTATACTACTCCGGGTATGATACCCTGCTTCCTTAAGGTTTTAAGATTGTTTTCCTTCTTTCTTGCCTCAACGTTCAAATTAATTATTTCCAATGAAAATCTCCTTTTATTATTATTTTATTATATAAATTATTTAAATAAAAAGCGAACTGACCGAATCCTCGTCATGAATCCTTTTAACCGCTTCTCCTAAAATATTCGCAACGCTTAATATTTTAATCTTGCTTGACAGCCCCTGCCTGTTTTTCGGGTTTATAGTATCGGTTATTATAAGTTCTTTTATGGGGGAATTATCTATTTTGCCCATTGCTTCCCCTGATAAAACTCCGTGCGTCGCCATTGCTATTACTTCGCTCGCGCCGTTGTTGGAAAGCGCTACGGCTCCCTGAGTAATAGTGCCCGCGGTATCTATCATATCGTCTAACATAATAGCGATTTTATTTTTAACGTCGCCGATAACGTTCATTATTTCCGCAACATTTGCTTTAATTCTTCTTTTATCGATAATAGCAAGATTTGCTCCTAAATGTTTCGCGAAAGACCTTGACCTTTCAACCGCACCGGCATCCGGAGAAACCACGACGATATCCGCCGGTTCATAATTCTTTTCTTTTATATATTCAAGCAGTACCGGCGCCGCATATAAATGGTCAACCGGAATATTAAAAAACCCTTGTATCTGCCCGGCGTGCAAATCCATCGATAACACTCTATCCGCGCCCGCCGTAGTAATAATATCCGCCACTAATTTTGCGGTTATAGGCACCCTCGATGCCGTTTTCCTGTCCTGTCTGGCATAGCCGTAATAAGGCACGACGGCGGTTATTCTGTTTGCCGATGCCCTTTTCATCGCATCTATCATTATCAGCAGTTCCATTAGATTTTTATCTACGGGGTTTGACGTGGACTGCATAAGAAAAATATCGCAACCCCTGACGTTTTCGTTGATATTGATAAAAGTTTCCCCGTCGCTGAAATTGTAAACCTCGGCGTCTCCCAAAGCTATGCCGAGATAATCGGCCATTTTTTCCGCCAGTTCTTTATTGGAATTGCCCGCAAATAATTTTAATTTATTAGTCATATTTGAAGTATTTTTCTGTTTTCGTCTTAAATTTTGCTTGGCTGGAGCGGGAGGATGATTCGCTTCGCATCCGCTTCCATCTTTATCGGCATAAAAGCCAAGTCTTTGACTTTTATAAGCCGCCGCTAAAGATATATGATCATCTACCGACCAGCATTATTATTTTAACTTTACTGTTTTCGTCCTAAATTCTGCTTGGCTGGGGCGGGAGGATTCGAACCTCCGAATGCAGGAATCAAAATCCTGTGACTTGCCGCTTGTCGACGCCCCAATGTATATTTGCAAACTAAAGACAAGAGGTTTTGTTTTTATTCCTGGCTATTCAGAGCGGCTTCGTATGCCGCAAGTACAGCCGATTCTATCATATCTCTGGTTTCGTTATTTAAAGGGTGCGCCGTATCTTTAAACGTGCCGTCCTTCCTTTTTTTACTCGGCATTGCAACAAACAACCCGTCTTTTCCGTTAATTATCTTGAGGTCCCTTACTACAAAACAGTTATCGAATGTAATAGTAACATAAGCTTTTAACTTCTCTTCATTTACAGGAAAAACGTTAACTTCCGTAACTTGCATAACAAAATCCCTCCAAAAAATAAATTGAGTAATAGTTTATAAAGTTTCTGTCAAATAGCTCAAGTGCACCCTGTGATAAAAATGAAACGATTTTAAATTATTAAGATACGAGTTTGCGCCGATAAATGTTTTAAATGCTCCGAATATAGCGGAACCGCTTCCGGACAAAAGAGACAATTCAGCCCCGTTTAAAATTAATGATTCTTTAATTTCTTTGAGAACCGGATATTTTTTTAATATTACTTTCTCAAAATCATTTTCGAACTTCAAATCTTCAAAGCCTAAGTATTGAATATTATAATAATTTATATTTTTTGTCAACAAAAAATCATCGTAGTCCGCATACGCTTCTTTTGTGCTTATTCCAAAATCAGGCATGATTAAAACGATATAATACTTGGGTAATGCGCCTGTTTTAATTTCTTCGATATTTTCGCCGAACCCCGATACTACCGCATCGCCTTCCGTTAGAAAGAACGGTACGTCGGAACCTGTTTCTAACGCCAGTTTCCGTAATTCAACTTTTTCCAATATATTGTTATAGGCTTCGTTCAACTTCAGCAACAACCCTGCCCCGTCGCTTGAGCCGCCTCCAAGTCCGGCATTAAAGGGTATATTTTTTTCTATTAATACGTGTATTCCTTTATTCTTAATGTTTAATTTATTAAAAAAACTTTTCGCAGCTTTTGCGACTATATTATTTTCATTTGAAATGGATTGCAAGCCGGCTTCCATCCCGCTATTTTTCAAAACCGCACCCGGAAAGACTTTAACTTTATAACCGTTTTCCGTAATCTTGAAAGAAATTTTATCGGTTATACCGATTCTTCTCATGATGGAATGGATTTTATGAAGACCGGAGGGCTCTTTTCTGCCTATTCTAAGAGAAAAATTAATCTTAGCCGGGGCATAATAAGTT
>JAJXXD010000185.1 GCA_021781285.1 bacterium
ATAATTAAGTCAACCTCTAAAAATAAAATATTAATACTTTTAATATATTTTGAAATGCAATAAATATGCCATAATAAAGATTGCTTCGCTTACGCTCGCAATGACAGAAAAAAAGGGGTCTGATTTGAAATCAGACCCCTTTTTTTAGTCCGCGTCGATTCATTATAAGCGGTATATGTGAACTATTTTTCGCATACATATGCCGCTATAATAAGTAAAATAATTCGCAGTTTTACGCAACAAAGAGGAATTTGAGCAGAATAAATGCCGGAGATTTTATTTACGGATAATAAATTAATTCTTTTTCAGGATAATGTTTAATATTCCTTGTGAAAATTTTATATTTTTTTTAAATAGGCTTCGGTTCTTATTTTTTTTATTATATTTTCGGTAGATTCGGTCCTATCTCTCCATTTGCCGAAACTGCCCTTTGCCTTTTCTATTCTTTTTTTCTGTAAATACTGCATTAAAGCCTCAGAGACCGTATAACTAAAATTATCGGATATACTCTTTGCCTCTTCAAATATTTCATCGGAAACGGAGATACAGGTTTTTTTCATAGTCTTTATTATGCCTCCATATTTATAATACTATATAGTATGTTTAATTATATTTTCATTTAAAACAAAGAGTCTTCTTTTGTCAGCCCGAAGTGCCTGTATGCAAGTTCCGTGGCTACCCTGCCTTTTTTTGACCGCTGTATAAAACCGCAGGCTACTAAATAAGGCTCGACGACGTCTTCAAGCGTGTCTTTCTCGTCGTTCATAGCCTGCGCTATGGTTTCGATGCCGACCGGTCCGCCTCCGAACTTTTCGATGACGGTTTTCAAGAAAAGTATGTCGTTGGCATCCAAGCCGAGTTCGTCTATTCCGAGGCTTTCAATGCCGAATTTCGCCACTTCGAGCGTTACGCAGTCTTTTTTAAGATGCGTCATATAATCCCTCAGCCGCCTTAAAAGCCTGTTGGCTATCCGCGGCGTTCCTCTGGAACGGCGCGCTATTTCGAGCGCGGCGGCGTTTTCTATGCCTATGCCGTAAAGTTTTGCGCTTCTAATTACTATGCCGGCAAGTTCGTCCGCATCATAATATTCAAGGCGCGCCGTAAATCCAAACCTGTCCCTCAAAGGAGACGGTATAAGCCCCGCCCTCGTGGTAGCGCCTACGAGAGTGAACCGCGGCAAACTTATTCTTATGGATTTTGCCGTAGCGCCTTCGCCGATTATAATGTCGAGCTTAAAATCTTCCATTGCCGGATAAAGCATTTCGGCGGCGGGTTTGGGAAGTCTGTGTATTTCGTCTATAAATATTATGTCGCCGTTGGAAACGGCGGATAAAAGGGCGGCTATATCGCCCGCTTTTTCTATGGACGGTCCGGAAGTAATTTTAATATTTACTCCAAGCTCTTTTGCTATAATGCCTGCGAGGGTAGTCTTGCCCAGACCGGGAGGTCCGAAGAACAGGAGATGGTCAAGGTCGTGATGTCCGAGGCTTGAAGCCCTTTTTTTAGATGCGTTTATAAAAATTAGAAGGTTTTCCTTAAGTTTCGTCTGCCCTATGTAATCGTCGAATGACAGCGGTCTTACGGGATTGTCGAAATCGCCGGCTTCGTCTTTTTCCTCCGGTGCATTTCTCAAAATTTTTTCGTCTTCCGCGCTTTTAAATTCTTTTTTAAACGATGCCATAATGATATTTATAAATTTTTCTTGGAATATATATGCTTTAAGCACTCCTTCATTAAATCTTCGGTAGCGGCCGGAATGTTTCCTTCGGATTTAACCATACCGAAAACTTTGCTTGCAAGGTTAAAGGAATCGAGCCTGGAATAGCCCAAAGTCTCAAGCGCCTGAGCCGATTCCATTATTATATCCGAAGGCTGTTTAGCCGCAGATATTGCTTGATTTACTATTTCGTCCCCGCTTTTGCCGCCGCTTACGGCGACTGAATCATTTTCCTTTTCCGCCGACCGCGAAAATCCCCCTGAATTTACATTTGCGTCTGCAGGTTCGAGATATTTAATGGGTTTCATCCAGAGGTCGCTTGCTTTTATATCGTTAAAAGCTGCGGATTTCTTGAGTATTTTATTTTTTAACTCCATTATTATCCGTTCGGCTTTAGACTGCCCTATGCCTTTAATGGCGCAAAGCGCGGATATATCCTGCATCGTCAAAATATTTATCAGATTTCCTGCGTCTATGCTGGAAAGAATAGTAACGGCAAGTTTTGGACCGACGTCTTTTACGTCTAAAAGAAGCGAAAAAATTTCCCTCTGAAGCCGCGTATTAAAACCGTAAAGGGTTATTCTATCTTCCCTTACGTAGGTATGGATAAAAAGGCTCATATCTGCGCCGCTCTTTACGTAAGCCGAATTTTTTTCAAAATTAGGCATCGGCATATATACCTCGTATCCGACGCCTCCCGTTTCGAGAATGATAAGCGATCTTTCAATATCTCTGTGAATTAAAGTTCCGTGCAAAAATGCTATCATTTTATTTTATACGCCTATATGCCGACGAAATTTGTCATATCGGTAGCGCAGCAGACGGCGATAGAAAGCGCATCCGATATGTTATCGTCAAGATTTTCGTTTAAAAACTCCGTTACGTTAGAGCCTTTAGAGGCGCAAATAAGCCTTAGGGCATCTTTCATCTGGTTTTTATCCGCATCTCCATAACCGGAAATGCTTTTTTTGACGAATCTCGGAGAATATTCTTTAAGCTTTATGTTTAAGTCCGACGAGAGCAGGCATATTACTCCTCTTGCCTGCGATAGTTTAATCAAAGATGATGGATTTATGCCGGAAAATACGGATTCTAAAGACATAATATCCGGCGGATATTGAAGGGCGGCTTCCTTAAGTTCGTCGTAAATTTTGCTAAGATTCGAAGGAAACTTGTTTTTTCCTGCGTCTATCAAACCGCAGGATATAATATCGAAAGGCTTGCCGAAAGAAGGCAGGTCTAAAACAGCCCATCCCGTCAATCTCGACCCGGGGTCAACCCCTAAAATTCGATAGCCCATAAATTATATAATAATTCGATAAGTTTTAAAAACTAATGCAATTGTTTGAATATATTTATAATCGGCTTAACCTTCGGCTTCCTGTATATCGAAGTTTGCGTGAATATTTTGAATTCCTTCTATTTCTTCGAGCGCATCCATAAGTCTTACCATCTGGTCTGCTTCTTTTCCTTTAAGCTCGATATTGGTCTGCGGAATGTATGAAATTTCCGAGAATTTTTCTTTTACGCCCTTAGCATCGAAAGCTGACTTTACATTCTCGAAATCTTTTACGTCGCTGTAAACAAGAATTTCGTCTTCTTCAGCTTTTACGTCTTCCGCCCCGGCTTCCAGGGCTATTTCCATAATAGCGTCTTCCGTATTGCCATCCGCAGAGAATCCTATTACGCCTTTTTTATTGAACATCCACATAACGCAGCCTGACTCGCCGAGGCTTCCGCCGTGTCTCGAAAGAGCGTGCCTTACTTCCGAAACCGTCCTGTTTCTGTTGTCCGTCAATGTTTCGATAAGAAGGGCGACGCCTGCCGGTCCGTATCCCTCGTATATTATCTCTTCGTAAGTTTCTCCCTCAAGCTCGCCGGCGCCTTTTTTCATAGCCCTTTCGATATTTTCCTTAGGCATATTGGCGGCTTTTGCTTCATCTACGGCAAGCCTTAAACGCGGATTAGAGGATATGTCTTTTCCGCCTATTCTGGTACTGGTAATGATTTCGCGGATGATATTCGTGAAAATCCTGCCTCTTTTTGCGTCTAAAGCCCCTTTCTTTCTTTTAATAGTACTCCATTTGCTGTGACCGGACATATAACAATCCTCCCAAAGTAAAATAAATATTACACGTAATTAAAATAGCGGATAAATGGTGCGAAAGGGGGGAGTTGAACCCCCATGGGTTGCCCCGCTGGATTCTAAGTCCAGTGCGTATACCAGTTCCGCCACTCTCGCGAAAGCAAAACTTATCCCTTAAGTTTAATAATTATATCAAAATTAATTAAAAAGTGAAAATATTTATATGTACCGAAATCCCGATTTATGATTTTATATATATGAATTACCTGAATTACTTAATAATGTCATTGCGAGCGCGGTGGACGGACGAAGTCCAGCGTAGCTAACTCCAGCGCAGCTAACCAATCTAAAACGAGATTGCTTCGCTGCGCTCGCAATGACGTGATAGTGTGCTCGCAATGACGGAATATTAGAATTTATTAAATATTTTCTAAATCGGGATTTGTGATGCAGGTATAACCTGAAACAGGAAATATAAATTATTATGCAGTTTTAATGGCGGGGCCGACGGGGATCGAACCCGCGACCTCCGGCGTGACAGGCCGGCGTTCTAACCGTCTGAACTACAGCCCCGTATCGTATGAAGATATTTATAGTAATTCATTTGCGGGAAAAAGTCAAGAATTAATATGGTAGGCGGAACAGGGTTCGAACCTGTGACCCCCGGCTTGTAAAGCCGGTGCTCTAACCGGCTGAGCTATCCGCCCAAAAAAACAACCCTCATTTTTAAAAATCGATAAGACCATAGAACAATAAAATGAGGGTTTAGATGAAACGATAAATTACTTTCCGGTATTGACCGCTTCTTTGAAAGATTTACCGGCTTTAAATTTAGGCGACTTCGATGCCTTAATCTGAATTTCTTTTCCGGTCTGCGGATTTCTGCCTTTTCTTGCCGCTCTTTTAGTTACTTCGAACGTGCCGAAGCCGACAAGCCTGACTGCATCGCCTTTTTTTAAAGCGCTGATTACCGCGTTAATTGCCGCACTAAGAGCTTTTTCGCTGTCCGCTTTCGTAAGCTTAGACGATTTTGCAATTGCATCAACCAATTCTGCTTTTGTCATACCAACTTCCTCCTTACATTTTAAGGTTTTAATGGTTTAATTTTAGTTAAGCATCTCTGTAATGCTACATTTGCAGGTGCTTTACTTAAGTATATATAATATATATATGTTTTTAATGAAGATGTCAACAAAAAAAATCATATTTTATAACATTTTTTTAATATACTTAAATCGATTTTGCGCCGGCATCCTTTTCGTAAAGAAGAATAGGCTGACCGCTATTAATAATAACATCGTCATTTATAACGCATTCTTTAATAGTCGGGTCGGTCGGTATTTCATACATAACATCGAGCATTATAGACTCGAGAATCGTCCTTAAACCTCTTGCTCCGGATCCGTGTTTAACGGCCTTTTTAGTAATTTCTTTAATAGCCGAATCGGTAAATCTTAAATTTACGTCTTCAAGCTCGAATAATTTTTGATACTGTTTAATCAACGCATTTTTAGGCTTCGTTAAAATCTCTACAAGGGCCTTCTCGTCAAGTTCCTCAAGCGTGGCTGTTACCGGAAGTCTGCCGATAAATTCCGGAATCAGTCCATATTTCAATAAATCTTTAGTCTCGACCTGTTTCATTATTTCGTAAGGACTGACGGATTTGCCCGATTTAACTCCCGCATTAAAACCTATAGGCTGCTGATGTATCCGTTTTTCTATAATTTTATCG
>JAJXXD010000123.1 GCA_021781285.1 bacterium
TATCCTTTTAAAAGCCGACAGAAATAAATTTAAAGATAAAGAGCTTATAAAAAAAGGAACCGCAAGCCCCATAGCGTAAACAAAAAGCAGTTCCGCCCCGGAGCTTGCATTGCGCATAGTCGATGCGATAAAAAGAATGGAAGCGAGTATGGGTCCTATGCATGGCGTCCATGCGGCGGCGAATACGACTCCTACGAGAGCCGAACCGATTAAACCGAGAGGTTTATTTTTAATATTGACTGCGGCGTCCCTGTTCATAAACGACAGAAATTTTAGTTTATTAAAGGCTCCAAGTATAAATAACCCCATAATTATAATAAAGATTCCGGCTATTCTCATAAGCCATATCGAGTGAAGCAAATCCCCGACTGCAGTCGAAAATACGCCGAGCAAAACAAATATTATCGTAAATCCCAGAATAAACATTAAAGAATGTTTAACGGCGGCAAATTTAGCTTTAGGGCTGTCCTGCATAAGCTCATCCATAGACAAGCCGGATATATAAGATAAATAAGACGGTATTAAAGGAAACACGCAGGGGCTTATGAAAGAAAATAACCCCGCGAGAAATGCGACGGCGAATGAAACGTTAGGTGTGAAAAATGAATCCATAATATAAATATCCTCTATATAACATTCTATAATATACGGCATTTGCTTGCAAATAAAATTTTGTTACAAACGCATTAAATAATAACGGCATTTTTTTCGGCTATTTACCCGAATTGACAGTGCTGCCGGATTGAGTTTATAATCTTTATTAATTAATTCGATAAAAAATAATATGAAAAAAAGATCTATAATTTACATTCAATTATGCGTATTGTTCCTGTTCTTATTTTCATTTAACGCCGCTTATGTTTACGGCGCGAAAAGCCTAAAAAAAATAAAATTTAAAGCTAAAATAAAAAAGGGCATTAAACTCTCATCCGTTATGCCTACAGAGAAATTTTACGCAGGTCTATTTGGAGGATACGGGGATTTCGGTACACAAAAATACGGGTTCGATTTGAATACCGGCATATTGCAAAGCGGTATTATGTTATATATAAAAGCAATAGAAAATAATTCTAACGGATGGATTCAAAATACTGCCGAAAATAATCGAAATTATTACGCCGCTTTGAGAAAATATTATAACGGCAATAAATCCAATATTGCATTTATATATGGAAGGAATGACGGGTCGGGTTATCTTCCACAGTTATTTTCAAAATCTCTTGAAAATATATACGGGTATCAGTTTAATTTTCCGATGGATATGGCATATGCTTACAATAACGAATACAGATGGCATGCCGCCTTCAGATGGAAGAATTATATAAATAAAAATATTACTTTTGAAAATAAAGTTTTATATAGTTATAAAAGATACTATAGAGCCAGCTACGTTAACCCGGATTTTCAGTCGAACCCGCTTTCCTTGTTTAACGGGGGTTATCCGCCTAATTCTCCGGTGAATTGGGCGGCGCCGACCCTGCAGAATTCATATAATCCTGCGGCAGAGTTCGGCAGTTCCTTATCGGGGACGGACTACCATAATTTTATAGATAATGTCGCCGAGATAGGCGACGCCCCTATGTTTATTTTGAAATTGCCTTTAAACGAACTTAAACTCGGCGGAGATTTCTTGTCATATTCAACCAGATCCGCCGAGTTTTGGTACGGAAGTTACAATATGCCGGAAGGGGATAAGTATAACGATGCTTGGGACGAATATGACACAATGTCAAACTATTCGTTATATGTTCAGGATAAAATTAAGATAATTCCTAAAAGATTAGTCATAGAACCTGCCGTTAAATATCAAACAATTAAAAAAGTCGCAAACTATAACCCGGGTTATTATTACGAGGTAGGCGGAACCCTTTCCAATTTTTATAACTATTGGCAGCCGTCTATTTTAGTCGTGTATTCCCCTGTTAAGGTTGTCGATATTTACGCGGTATGGGGCAAAACGGTCGGAGTTCCGCGAATAGGGTCTGATTACATTTCGGTTAATTCCGAAACCACGGAAGTTACTGAAAACTACGACCCGTTAATGGCTGAAAAGCCTCAATATATAACAGATTATGAACTCGGCGCAAAATATTTGCATAAAGGCCTTTTGTTAAAGGCGGATATTTACAGGGAAGATTATAGAAATAAATTTAATTCCGTTTATAATCCAATTATAGGCGTTTCCGTATCTTTTAATTCCGGAACTGCAAGGCAGGAAGGCTTTAAACTGTCGGCTAAATATAATATTAATAAAACCTGCGGGATGTTTGCCGGCTATACATATAGGACCGCCCAATTTACGTCAAATTTTACCGGAAATTACGGATCGGTTTCCGCAGGGCAGTATGTGTCTTATATTCCTAAAGATTTAGCCGATTTTGGGGGTTTTACCGAAGTTTTTGGCTCTTATCTTAAAATATGGGGAGCATATACCGGAACCCAGTATGTTCCTGTAAGCGCTCAGACTAACGGGGTATATTACGATATAAATCAAAATTATGAAATTGGCGGCTATTTCATTTTAAACGGGTATGCCTCCCGTAATTTTAATTTAAGCAAAATATCGTTATTTGACAGGATTAATCTTAAGACCGTTAAATTGTCGCTTTCGATGACTAATATTCTAAATAGGCGGTATAATTGGTGGTCGAACTACGCTTACGGCATTTCAGGCGCTAATCCCGTTCAGGAGGTTATGCCCGGCATGCCTAGATTCGTTTATGCCCAGGCATCTTTCGGATTTTAAGCGTTTTTAACCTTATAAGTTAATAAGCTTAATATTAAAATTTTAACAACATAAATAAGCGGTATAATTATAATATTAAGCTTTAAAAATAAAAGGAACGCTATGAAAGAATACGACGTCATAGTAATAGGAACCGGAGCCAGCGGTATGCCTGCCGCATACAGATGCGCCGGCGCAGGCATGAAAGTCGCTATAACAGACTCTCACCCGTTTGGAGGGACATGCGCCGTCAGAGGATGCGATCCTAAAAAAGTTTTAATTAGCTTCTCGGAACTCGTAGATTACTACGACAGGCTGAGTGGTAAGGGAATATCCGCGGATAACCTGAGAATAAATTGGAACGCAATGATGAAATTTAAAAAGACATTTACCGACCCCGTGCCCGAAAACCGCGATAAAGGTTTTAAAGAAGCGGGAATAGACACATACCACGGCAGGGCCCGTTTTATTTCTAAAGACACGATAGAAATAGGCGTCGTCAGTCTCAAAGCTAAGTATTTTATGCTTGGGGCGGGTTCTAAACCCATGAAGATTGGAATCCCCGGCGAGGAATATGTTAGAATTAGCGATGATTTTCTTGAAATAGATGAATTGCCGCAAAAAGTTGTATTTTTAGGCGGCGGATATATATCTTTCGAGTTTGCCAATATTGCAAAAAGAGCGGGTTCCGACGTAACTATCATTCAAAGAAGCGCAAAAGCCCTTAAGCGGTTTGACCGGGACATCGTAAAATGGGTTTTGTCTTCTATGGACGACGCCGGCGTCAAAATATTGCTCAATACAAATCCTTTATCCGTAGAAAAAAGGGACGGAAGTTACGTCGTGCATACCTCGGGAGAAGCCGGAGACCTGCGGATCAAAGCAGACCTCGTGGTGCACGGCGCAGGAAGAGAGCCGGACATAGAGGATATGGGGCTTGATATCGCGGGAGTAAATTACGACAAAAAGGGAATTGCCGTTAACGAATATCTGCAAAGCGTTTCAAACCCTTTTGTATATGCGGGAGGCGACTGTGCGGCGACGAAAGGGTATCCGCTGACCCCGGTTGCTTATTTAGAGGGCGGCGTAGCATCGTATAATATAATTAACGGCAATAAAAAAAAGCCGGATTACGCCGGTATGCCCAATGTGGTCTTTACGCTTCCTCCTATGGCTTTTGCCGGTTTGACCGAGGAACAGGCTTTATCGGCGGGCTATAAATTCAGGGTAAATACGGAAGAGACCTCGGGATGGTATTCTTCGAGACGGATAGGAGAAAAACACTCCGGATTTAAGATTTTAATAGAGGAAGGTACCGAGCGCATAATAGGCGCGCATCTTTTTGGGACGAACGCCGAAGAAGTTATTAATATTTTTGCGCTTGCCATAAGAAATAATCTTACGGCACCGGCTTTAAAAGACGCTATTTATACATATCCCACAAAGACGTCTGATATAAGCGATATGCTTTAGGCATAATTAATAATCTGATTATTTTGTACCGGTTTTTTCCGCATTTTTACGATTTCTCCATATTACTTATGGGACTACAAATTTGTCTTTCTATTCTATCGCAAGACCGTACCGGGCTAATTTTTCTTTGGTGGTTTTATAATCTTTGTGCTGGAACGCATTAATTCCGAGATTAGCGGCGGTTTCAACGTTAAAATATCTGTCGTCGATAAAAATACACTGTTCCGGTTTTGAAAACGACATGTTGACTGCCAGTTTATAAATGTTTTCATCCGGCTTTCTCATATTAACAAAACACGACGTTACAAAAAAATCTACCAATTCGTCTAGTTTAAACGTAGTTACCCTATAATTGGACAATTCTAAGCCTTCATTGTTCAACGCAACAAGTTTAAATTTATATTTTAATTTTAAATTTTTAAATAATTCTATCATTTCAGGAATAGATTTAGATTGGCTGAAAATGAAATTCTTGAAATCAGTTTTTGAAAAATTCCGTTCCTCGTAAAAAATTACTTTATCCAAATAGTCGTTTAAAGTGATTTTTCCTTCTTCATATAAGGCAGAAAGATAGCCGTGTCTCTCCGCAAACTCTTCAAGGTCTAAATTAAATGTTTTAGCGGCGAGTTTTCTGGATGCCGTGTCCCAGCCGTTGCTAAGCAAGACATTACCTATATCAAGCAAGACGGTCTTTATCATATTTATCCTTATAGTGAAAATCTTTACAATTTATTAGAAGGTGTTTTTTAAAAAGGAATATCGTCGTCCTCGTTTGGCTGTGAGCCGCCGTCCGGACCTGAATAACCCTGACCGCCGCCCTCCGCTCCGTAACCGGCATTGTTTTGCGCGTATTCGTTCTCCCCTGCCGCACCCCCGCCTCCGCCGCCTTTAGCGCCAAGCAGAACGATATTAGTCGCAACTATTTCCGAAATATATTTTTTATTTCCGTCTTTGTCGTCGTAGGAACGGTTGTTAATTCTGCCTTCCACGAATACCTGTTTTCCTTTATTTAAATAGTTTGCGAGAGTCTGCCCCATTTTTCCGAATGCTACGATATTATGCCATGTAGTTTTTTCCGATTTATTGCCTGATTTATCGTTAAAATATTCCGATGTCGCAATGGAAAACTTCAGGATTGCCAGACCGTCCGGCGTGTACCTGAGTTCAGGGTCCTTGCCCAGATTGCCGATTAATAATACTTTGTTAAGACTGCCCATAAAACCTCCGAAATTTAATAAAGATTTAATATTTAATAAAAGTTTAATAAAATTATGATAATTTAAGTAATTTATTTTGGCAAGTTAAATCTCAGTTAAATTTTTATTTCATT
>JAJXXD010000146.1 GCA_021781285.1 bacterium
TAACAGCTATCTTATAATTTACGTATTTTCGGCATTTTTAATAGGCATTGCGCTTATATTAATTATAAACATTTTAAAGGACTCCATCTATCAGATAAAAAATTTAATATACAAAAGAAAGCAATATATAAAAACGGAATTGGACAACTCTGTTAATAAAGCGTTCGATGCGTACATTAAAGGGCAGTACGATAAAGGAATCGACCTGATTAAGAAATATCTGGTAAACTACCCTAATAATCTTAGCGCTTATCTTCTCCTTGCAAAGATATATAAACATAAAGGAAAAGTTAAAGAATCGGAAAATGCTCTCAATAAAGCCTTAGAAATAGAAAAAGAGAATATAACGGCGCTCAACGAAGCCGGAAATCTTTACAAACTTAATAAAGATTACGATAAGGCCGTTTTTTATCTGAATAAGGCGCTGGAATATTCTCCTGACAATCTTTATGCCATAACTCAGCTGAAAAATATATTTATTCAAAAAGAAGAGTGGAAGAATGCTTACAAAATGTCGAAGCTGTTTCTTTCGCAGTCAAAAGACAAAGAGATTAACAAAAAAGAAGAACAGGTTATGCTTGGGCTTAAGTATGAATTCGGAAAATATCTTCTGGAATCGGAAAACGATACCGAGAGGTCGGCAAAACGCTTTAATCAGGTGCTAAGCCAGCAGAAAAATTTCGTACCCGCTTATATATCGCTTGGAGATGTATTTATAAAAAAAGGAAAAATTAACGAAGCCTTTGAATTATGGGAGAAAGCATTCCTTAAGACCGGCAATCTTGCTCTAATTATAAAAATTGAAGATGTCTCTATAAAAACAAACCACCCCGAAAATATAATCAGATTTTATCAAGAGCTTATATACGATAATCCCGAAAGATGGGAATACAGGCTTTTTCTGGGGAAATTATATATAAGATTAGAAATGATAGACGAAGCTATTTCGAATTTATCTTTAATCCCCCAGTCGATATTTAAAGATGACTCTCTAAATATGCTGCTTGCGGAATGTTATTTTAAAAGAGGAAAATACAACGACGCATCCGTAAATTTCAGAAAAGCCCTTAAAAGCAAATATCCCGTTAAACTGCCTTTCGTGTGCTCGAACTGCGGGTTTGTTTCTTATAGTTATTCTTCAATATGCCCGTCATGCAATCTATGGAACACTTTTAATATAAAAACATCCGGAACTCTCTATGAAACCGGCGCTAAGGACGAAATCAAAAATATATCGCCTTTAATCTCCGAATAAAAACGATATGAAAAAATTTAAAAGCGCCGTCTTAATTATTTTAGACGGTTTCGGAATGTCTTCGAAAATTGAAGGAAATGCAATAATTAATGCCAAGCCGGAGTTTATAAATTCACTCTTTAAAAATTATCCTTTTACCTCTTTAAAAGCCCACGGATTAGACGTCGGTCTTCCCGAAAACACTATGGGGAATTCCGAGGTCGGCCATTCCAATATAGGCGCCGGAAGAGTGATAATGCAGGATTTGACAAAAATAGACCTGCTTATAAAAGACGACAAGCTTAAAGACAATAAAGTTTTATGTGAATTTCTAGAAAAAATTAAAGCAGGCGGTTCGGTCGTCCACCTTATGGGATTGCTCTCGGAAAGCGGGGTGCACTCCGAACTGCCGCATTTGTTATATTTAATCGACTTTTTTTATAACAACGGAATAAAAAAAGTTTACATTCATCCTTTTTTAGACGGCAGGGATTCCCCGCCGCAGAGCGCTCCGGTTTTTATGGATAAATTAACCGGACATATAAAGCCTTTTGCGGGCAGAGTGTTTATTTCGACTCTTTGCGGAAGATTTTATGCAATGGACAGGGATACCCGTTGGGACAGAATTGAAACCGCTTTTAATTTACTTACGCGATTAAAAGGAGAAAAATTTGACGACCCGGTAAACGCAATTAAAAAATTTTACGGAGATAATATAACGGACGAATTTATGCCTGCGGTAGTTATAGATAACGGCGCGGAAAATGACGGCAGGATAAAAGACGAAGACGGCGTATTATTTTTTAATTTCAGGGCGGATAGGGCAAAACAGCTGACTATGGCGCTTACCTTTAACAGTTTCGATAAATTTTCACGAAAGGATTTTAAACCGGTTAAAAATTTCATAACGATGACTAAATACGACGATTCGTTTGAAAATAAATATATTATAGAACCTCAAAATTATTCCAATATTTTAGGCGAGGTTATATCTGACCGCGGTTTTAACCAGTTCAGAATTGCCGAGACGGAAAAATACGCCCACGTAACTTATTTTTTTAACTGCGGCAGGGAAGAGCCGTTTAAAAATGAGGACAGGCTTTTAATACCTTCGCCGAGAGAATTTAAAACATATGATTTGATACCGGAAATGAGCGCATTTAAAATTAAAGACGCGCTCATCGAAAGAATAAAATCGGGAGCATACGAATTAATAGTCTGCAATTTTGCAAACTGCGATATGGTCGGACATACGGGAAACTACTCAGCCGCTATAAAGGCCGTTCAGGCGGTTAATTCCGTTATAAGCGAAATAATACCGGTTGCCTTAGGTCTCGACTGTGTTTGCATTATAACGGCGGACCATGGAAATGCGGAAACTATGAAAGGCGATAACGGAGAGCCTATGACCAACCACACCTTAAATCCGACGCCGTTAATTATAGTATCAAACGATGCAAAAGAATTTCCGCCGCTAAAACCCGGCAGGCTTGCGGACATTGCGCCTACTATCCTTAAACTGCTCGGTTTAGATATACCGGAGGAGATGACCGGACGCGTTTTATGGGAATAATTTCATTTGCTTATACCGGTAAAAATATAAGATTAGATCTTTTTTTGACGACGAAACTGCCCGAGAAAACAAGGTCGTTTATTAAAAAACATATATTAAACGGCGCGGTCGAAATTAACGGCGCGGTCGTAAAAAAATCCGCTTATACATTAAGAGAAGGCAGTATAATAACTTTTAAAGAGCCGGAGATAATAAAATCAGGCATACAAGCCTTTGATTACGATATCGAAATAATTTACGAAGACGATTATATCGCTGCGGTAAACAAACCGGCGGGGATTCCGGCCCACCCCGGGAAGGGAAATTATAACAATACGCTGGTAAATATTTTAATAGGAAAGATATCCAACCTTTCAGGCATAGGCGGCGTTGAAAGGCCTGGAATAGTGCACAGGTTGGACAAAGATACGTCCGGCATAATGCTGATAGCAAAAAACGATTTTTCGCATAACGCCCTTGCATATAGCTTTAAAAACCGCGAAATTAAAAAAACTTATTTTGCCGTAACTTACGGCATTATTACACAAAAAGGCGGATGTATCGAGGGGTTTATAAAGAGAGACCCCAAGAGCAGGATTAAAATGGAAATGAATAAAAAAGAAAACGGAAAACATTGCGTTACCCGTTTTGAAAACGTAAAATCTATAAGAGGCGCCGCAACCCTCCTTAAAGTAATGCCGGAAACGGGGAGAACCCATCAAATCAGAGTTTCTCTTTTTGAAAACGGATATCCTATCGTAGGAGATAAGATTTACAAAAGAAAAGATATTGAAGGCAAATACAAAAGTTTAAATTTTGTTAAAAGACAGATGCTGCACGCATATATGCTTGAATTTCCGCATCCTGAAACAAAAGAAAAAATAATTTTAAAGGCAAAAGTTCCGGATGATATGCTCTGGGCTTTTGGTTCGGATTATTCGGATGCCGTCTTATGATTTACCTTTGCGGAGGCTTAGATAAGAAAGACATTGAAAATGCCGGTATTGTTTATGGTTTTATGGATGGTTCCTTAGATTTTAATCCCGGGAATTTAACGGCAAGAAAAGAACTTTTAAAAAAAACGGTGCATTATTCGTACGAAGTTGAACAAAGCCACGGTATCAATATAGCCGTTTTAGATGAAAAATTTAAAGAAGCGGCAAAAGATAATTACAATGTTTTTGATATAAACAATGCGGACGGAGTTTTTACTAAGGAACGAGGCATAGCGCTGTGTATAAGAACGGCGGATTGCGTCCCGGTGCTTTTTGCCGATATTAATAATACCGAACGTGTTATAGGAGCGGTCCATTGCGGCTGGAAAGGCGCTTACGGCGGGATAATAAAAAATGCAAAAAATATTTTAACGGATGAATTTAAGGCAGATATTGGCGGCATCTTAATAATAATAGGACCGTCGATCTGCAAGAAATGCTATGAAGTTAAAGAGGATTTTTTAAATTTATTTTTAGCAAAAGATACCTTAAATAAAAAATTTTTTGATAAAACCGTAAATGAAAATAGAATTTTTTTTGATTTAAAAGGTTTTATAAGAAACGAATTGATTTCTAACGGATTCAGCGATAAAAATATTTACGATTTAAATATATGCAATTTTGAAGATGCCGGTTTTTTTAGCTACAGGCGCGATAAAGACGGTAAAAGGCAGGTTTCTTTTATAGCGGTTTTATGAATTAGAGGTGTTTTATAAAATGATTAAAATCGGATTAACCGGTTCTATAGGTTCGGGGAAAACCTCCATCCTTAATTTATTTAAAAATTACGATTTTTTAACCTTAAATCTTGACGAAGAAGCAAGTAAAATTATAAACAAAAATAGAGCTGAATATAAAAAAATTGTTGATTTTTTCGGTAAAAACATTTTAAATAATGATTATGAGATAGATCGCAAAATTCTTGCCGGTATAATTTTTTCCGACGTCTCAAAAAAAAAGGTTTTAGAAGATATAATCTATCCGCCTTTGAGGGCAGACATAGACCGTATAATTAAAATAAGCCGGAGACCTGCCGCGATAATCGAAGGAGCGGTTATTATAGAATCTGGATATTATCTTAACTTAGATAAAACCATCCTTGTCGCCTGCGATTTTTCGAGAAGAATTAAAAGAACGTATAAAAAATTCGATTTTGAAGATTTTATTAAAAGAAATAAAAATCAGTTAAGCGAAAAAGAAAAAATTAAAAAATCCGACTTTATCATAAACAATAATTACGGATTTAAATTCTTAATTCCTCAAATTAACTCGTTTATACACTTTTTAAATAGTTTATATAAAATTAATTTTCCCGTTCCGGAATAAAAATAAATAATTCAATAATATTGGACGGGGACATACTCGAGTCTGTCCCCTGATAGGGGTATTGCTTATGGAAGAGCATATAAAATGTGAAGATTTGGGCTACAAATTTATAAAAGAGTTATTAGATTTTGCGTATCAAAAAAAAACGATCGAGGAGGTGATGCATTTCGTTAATATCGCGTTTGAATTTACGTTCGGAGCAACGGCGATAATGTTTATATACAGAAAGTACAACGTCGAAGAAAGCGTCGAAATATCCAGAGGCTTTTCGCACGAGTTTATTAAAAGAACTAATGAAACTCCGCCTATGGCTTTGCTGCAAGAAATAGCTCCGTTAAAAAACGGACTATATATAGATTTTAAAAAAGAAAGCGATAAATACGATAAATACCGGAATTTATTTGAACATGAAAAT
>JAJXXD010000028.1 GCA_021781285.1 bacterium
TCAGGCTTTAAAAAGTGTATAATTTTTAAAACGCCGATATAAAAATCTTTAATTCATTTCGTAAAAAATAAAAAAGGATAAAAATTTTATGATGAAAGAAATAAGAATTCACGGCAGGGGCGGTCAAGGTTCCGTTACGATGGCATCCATTCTCGCCCTCAGCTTTTTTGACGACGGAAATTACTGTCAGGCGTTTCCTTCTTTCGGGTCGGAAAGAACCGGCGCGCCGGTTCAGGCTTTTGCAAGATTTTCGGATAAGCCTATCAGAACGAGACACCAGATATACGAGCCGAATTATATAATCGTTCAGGATATAACCCTCCTTAAATCCGTGCCTGTTTACAAAGGCATTAAAGAAGACGGCAAGATTTTAATCAATTCGGAAGCCGCCGTTAAAGACGTCATAGGCGAACTCGGCGGAACTAAAGAAGAAAGCATAGTAATGTTTCCGGCATTAAAAATAGCCATGAAAATTTTAAACAAGCCTATCGTAAATACCACTTTGCTCGGCGCATTTTCGGCATTAAGCGGAGACGTCGCCATAGATTCGGTCAAGAAAGAGATAGAAAGCAGGTTCGGTTCAAAATTAGGCAAACTTAACGCCGAAGCGGCGCAAACAGCTTATAACTATATAAAAGGAGACAGGAGTGGATTTTAAGGTCGGAATAATTGCGATGCCGGGCGCGGCGCTTTCCAACAAGACGGGTTCTTTTGCCAACGAAACTCCGGTATTTAAGCATAAAACATGCACGGGATGCAATCTTTGCATCTATTTTTGTCCAGAAGGAGTAGTGTACGGAGACAAAAAAACCAAAATATACGATTACGATTCCGATTACTGCAAGGGATGCGGAATATGCGCCGAAGAATGTCCCGTGGACGATATAGAAATGGTTCTCGTAGAAAAATAATTTTAACTTGCAAATATAAACGGTGGATATGATATGAAACAGGTTCTCGAAGGTTCTATGGCTATTTCGGACGGGGTAAGGATGGCGGAGCCCCTTGTTATTTCGGCTTACCCGATTACGCCCCAGACCCATATAGTCGAACATCTTTCGCAAATGGTCGCGGACGGAGATTTGAAAGCCGAATTCATTATGGTAGAAAGCGAACATTCGGCGGCTTCCGTAGTTCTCGGCGCAAGCGCATGCGGAGTCAGGACATATACGGCAACGGCTTCCCAGGGGTTGTTATATATGGAAGAAGTCGTGTACAATATTGCCGGAATGAGGCTTCCGGTCGTTATGACCGTAGCCAACAGGGCTGTTTCTGCGCCGATAAATATCTGGAACGATATGCAGGACGCTATGGCTGTAAGAGATACCGGCGCCATTATGCTTGTCGCCGAAAACAATCAGGAAGCCTACGATATGCATATTCAGGCGTTTAAGATTGCCGAAAATCAGGATGTGATGCTTCCGGTTATCGTGAACGTGGACGGGTTTGTTCTAACCCATACTTTTGAAGTGGTAGAAACTATAGACAGTATCGAAAAGGTAAGGGAATATCTTCCGCCTTTAAATATGGAATATAAATTGGACGTCGAAAATCCGTATTCTTTCGGGACGCTGGGCGAGCCTTCCGTTTATATGGAAGCGAGATATAATCTTTATAACGCCATGAATTTTTCAAGAAACGTTATAATAGACGCCGCAAAAGAGTTTAAAGATATGTTCGGCAGGTTTTACGGAGGTTTGACGGACTCTTATAAAATGGACGATGCGCAAACGGTTATCGTGGCAATGGGTTCGGTTCTCGGCACGATAAAGGATGCCGTAGATGAATTAAGAGAAGCGGGAAAAAAGATAGGCGTTCTTAAAATTCGCTCGTTCAGGCCTTTTCCCGAAGAAGAAATCGTTGCCGCCCTTAAAAACGTCAAAAACGTTATAGTAATAGAAAAAGCAATATGCCCGGGAAAAGGCGGAATTCTTTCCGTGGAAATAAGGGATTCCCTGCTTAAGCATAAAATTAATTCCGTCAGCGTCAACGGTTATACGCTTGGACTTGGCGGCAGGGATATCACCCCTAAAAATATTCACGACCTTGTTGCGAGGGCGGAAAAAGAAGAAAACGTCGACGGCGAATTTGTAGGGCTGTCCCAGCAGTATCTATAAAAATAAAATATTAATAAAAATAGGAATATTAAAATTATGCTGACGAAAGAGGAAACTCATAACGAACTGTTTACGATGGGACATACCGGCTGTTCGGGGTGCGCCCAGTCTATGAGCGTGAAAATGATAATGGAAATCCTCGGCAAAAATACCATTGCCACTAACGCCACGGGATGCCTCGAGGTTTTTTCCACGCGGTGGCCGGAATCTTCATGGAAAATTCCGTGGATACATTCTCTTTTTGAGAATTCTGCGGCGGTGGCTTCGGGAGTCGAAGCGGCACTTAAAGCTATGGGCAAAAAGGACGGTATTACGGTTCTTGCTCAGGGCGGCGACGGCGGGACGGCCGACATCGGACTTCAGTCCCTTAGCGGAATGTTCGAAAGAAACCACGACGTTTTATACGTCTGCTACGACAACGGCGCATATATGAATACGGGATACCAGAGAAGCGGCTTGACCCCCTTCGATGCCTATACCACGACGAGTCCTTCGGGAAAAGAATCTTTCGGAAACCAGAGACCGAAAAAATATATGCCGGAAATTGCGATGGCTCACAGAATTCCGTACACGGCGGTTGCATCCGCAGGTTATCCGATGGACCTTCAAAAAAAGGTTAAAAAGGCTAAATCCATAACGGGAGCAAAATATCTGCAGGTTGACGTTCCGTGCGTTCCCGGATGGAAATACGAGCCTAAATATTCCGTAAAACTTGCCCAGCTTGCGGTTCAAACGGGTCTTTATCCGTTATTCGAGGCGGAATACGACAAAATAATTTCGGTCAAAAAGATAAGCAAAAAAGTTCCCGTAGAGGAATACCTCAAACTACAGGGAAGGTTTAAACATCTGTTTAAAGACGATGCCGGCAGAGCGGAAATAGAAAAGATTCAAAAAATTGCCGACGAAAATATCGAGCGTTTCGGTTTAATTTAATGACAGGGAACAATTCCGATATTCAAAAAAAGTTAATCGACGGAAGGCTCATTGCTTCGGAAATAGAACTCTCTATATCGGAAAAAATCGTAGAATTAAAAAATAAAGGAATCGTTCCGTCGATAGCCGTCATTCTGGTAGGAGAAAACCCGGCTTCCGTAGTTTATGTAAGAAACAAAGAGCGCGCCGCGCAAAGATGCGGAATATTATCCAAAAAAGATATTTACCCCGAATCTTTAACCGAAAAAGAGCTTTTAAATAAAATAGAAGAATTAAATAACGACCCTTTAATTCACGGTATTCTTGTCCAACTGCCCCTACCCTCCCATATCGACGAAAAAAAAATAATGGAAGCGATAAATCCGGCAAAAGACGTTGACGGATTTCATCCTTTAAACGTCGGGAAAATTTTTACCGAAAACGCTTCTTTTTACCCCTGCACCCCTTACGGCATCTTAAAAATGCTGGATTATTACGATATTCCGGTTAAAGGGAAAAACTGCGTTATAATAGGGCAGAGCAACATCGTGGGCAAGCCTCTCGCCGTTATGCTTATGAACAGGCTCGCAACCGTTTCGTCTTTAAATATTTTTACGAAAGACGTGAAATCTATCGCCGCGGGAGCCGACATTTTAATATCCGCGACCGGCAAGGCGCATTTAATAGACGAGAACTACGTTAAAGACGGAGCCGTCGTAATAGACGTCGGCATTTCCAATATAGGAGGAAAGCTTTGCGGAGACGTAAATTTCGAAAGGGTTATAAACAAAGTTTCAAAAATAACGCCGGTTCCGGGAGGCGTCGGTCCTCTTACAGTTGCGGTTTTAATGGAAAATACCGTTAAATCGGCTTTAATAAAATCAGGAATTAAAAATAAAAGAAATAAAAAATAAAAATGATAGTATCCAAACAAAAAGAATTAGACGACATAATAAAAAAAATCAAAGGCTCCGTTTTTATATTCGGCTGCGGCATCTGCTCCGATACCTCCAGAACCGGAGGACCAAGGGAAGTAGAGTCTATGAGGAAGATTTTAACCGATAGAAATATCGCCGTTGAAGGGACATACGTAATAGACGCTATGTGTCATCTTCAAAAAGTCAGAAAAGCGGCAAGGGATAACAGAGAGGGTTTGTCGAAAGCGCAGACCGTTCTGGCTTTGTCATGCGGCAGCGGCGTGCAGTCCGCCGTAATGGCGCTTCCCGATAATATAAAAGTGGTTTCCGGCGTGGATACTATGTTTTTGGGCAATATCGAAAACCTGTCTTCGCTTAAAGAGATGTGTTCTTTATGCGGAAACTGCGTTTTAAACGAAACCGGCGGAATCTGCCCCGTAACGCTTTGCCCGAAAGGTTTACTAAACGGTCCCTGCGGGGGCATGAAAAATTATAAATGCGAAATCGATGAAAATATGGACTGCGCGTGGGTCAAAATCTATGAAAGGTCGGTAGTCCAGAATACGCTGGAAGATATTAAAAAAACGGCTAAACCTAAAGACTATTCGGTTAAGAAGCCTGCCGCAACGCTGAAGTTTTCCGGTTCGCACAAATAATTATAAAACTAAATTCCAAGGGGACAGACTTAAGTCTGTCCCCGAAAAAAGGAGTTATTTATGAAATCTTTTAACGTAAAAGCGCCGGATTATATTTACGAGATAAATCCTTATGTTCCGGGCAAACCCATAGAAGAAGTAGAAAGGGAAAAAGGAATAAAAAATATCGTTAAGCTGGCGTCTAACGAAAACCCCATCGGTCCTTCACCTTTAGCCTTAAAAGCGATTAAGGCTTGCCTTAAAAATTTAAACAGATATCCGGACGGTTCGGGT
The DNA here is from genome assembly GCA_021781285.1 of bacterium. Taxonomy (GTDB): domain Bacteria; phylum SZUA-79; class SZUA-79; order Acidulodesulfobacterales; family Acidulodesulfobacteraceae; genus Acidulodesulfobacterium_A. The sequence continues at coordinate 4,876 of JAJXXD010000028.1, forward strand.
TTTTATTTAAAGCAGGAATTAGTTAAGATTTTTAATTTAAAATTTGAAAATTTTATCCTCGGAAACGGTTCCAACGAATTAATAGATATAGCCGCAAGAACTTTTTGCGAAAAGGACGAAAACATAGTATCGCCTTTTCCTTCTTTTGTCGCATATTATCTTGCGGCCGAACAGCTCGGTATAAAATTAAAAATAAGCAGGCTTAAAGACTATTCCTTAGATTTGGACGACATCTATAAATTAATCGACGATAAAACAAAAATTGTTTTTATATCAAACCCCAATAATCCTACAGGCACGTTTTTCTCTAACGATAAAATTATAAATTTTATTAAAAAAGTAAAAGACGGCGTATTAGTCGTAATCGATGAGGCTTATATCGAATACATAGGCAAATCGTTAGTTGAAGACATAAATATAGCCGATTTTCCTAACGTTCTAATTATCCGGACTTTTTCCAAAGTTTACGGACTTGCCGGACTCAGAGTCGGTTATGGAATAGGGCATAAAGATTTAATTTCTCTAATGGACAGGGTCCGCGAACCTTTTAACGTCAACTCGCTTTCTCTATCCGCCGCCGCGGCGGCGTTAAAGGATAAAGAATATCTTGAAAAAGTTATAGCCGTAAACGAAACC
>JAJXXD010000171.1 GCA_021781285.1 bacterium
ATTTTCATCCGTATATCTCAATAAATTATCTATCTCCCGTTCAGTATAATATCTGTCCGCCTCATTATGCCCAAAATGTTCAGGGTCGTATTTTCCGCCTATGCCTGCAACGATAAGGCGCTCCTTTTTTGCGTTTATTTCTATTTCTATCTCGGCTACCGTCCCGTTTGGAATATAAAACAGATTTTTGAGAATCTCGGAATCTCCCGATAATTTTACCGAATTAAGGAAATTAAAATCTTCGTTATTGCCGTTTACGAAATATGTCTTAACAGGAACAGGTTTCTTTTCACGGTAATATGCCGGAAAATCGCCTGTCCCCTTATGAAATTTGGTGACACCGTCGTGACAATTCTCGTTTATCCATATACCGAAATCGCCGACCTGCAAAACGGCATCGAAATTAATTTTAAGTTCCGACTCGAATTTTTTTATACTCCGGTAAAATTTATCTATTCTCCCGTGAACGTCTCCCGCCGCGCAAATGTTCATTTTCTAAAAATACATATTGCCGCCTATTTTTCGGAACTCGTCGGCTTTTAATTTTACTTTTTCTTTGATAAAGGAAACCAAATCTTCGATGCCTTTATTATCAACACCGCCGTCCTGCTTTTTTTTGCAAGACGTTTCGAAAATCATCAGGTCTTTATTGATAGACAATGCATTTTCTTTTATTTTTGAGATGTCCGAATCGAGCACGGGAAGCAAGTCTATTTTATTTATAACCATTACTTTTGATTTATAAAAAGCCGCCGGATATTTCAAAGGCTTGTCGTCCCCTTCCGTTATGGAAAGCACCACGACTTTCATATCTTCTCCTAGATTAAATGAAGTAGGACAGACAAGATTCCCGACGTTTTCTATAAAAATTACGTCCGCATCTTTTATATCCAGATTGCCTAAAGAACCGTTAACCATTTTTGCGTCGAGATGACATGTTCCGTTTGTAATAATCTGATATGCCGGAATGTCTAAATTGTCTATCCGTTTTTTGTCCAGGTCGGTTTCCACGTCGCCTTCTATAACCGCAGATTTGAATCCTTCGGATTTCAAAACCGGTATTATAGATTCCAACAGCGAGGTTTTTCCTGAGCCGGGGGAGCTTAAAAAATTAATAACTAAAGTCCTGCCGAATATCGCTTTATTTTTTTTAGCGATAACCTCGTTTGATTCCAGAGCATTTCTCTGAACCGTTAAAGACCTGCCGCCTCCGCGGTTAATGCGGTTAGAATTTAACATAAACGCCGCCTTCTTTTTAAAATTAAACTCATTATATTTTAAATATAAATTATAAATCAATTTTAATTTAATCTACCATAATTTCCTCTATCTTTATTTCGTCCGAATCGTTAGGGATAAACTCGAGTAAAACGTCTTTAAATCTTTCGTCGTTCAGATTTTGAAATGCAAAGCCGAGATAATTTTTATCTATGCCGGAATACTTTCCTATACCGAGTTTAACCGAATTTACTTTATTTACGCCGTCTAAATATCCGTTTTCATCCAGCGTATCGACTATTTCAAGCGCTATAGAAAATTCATGCATAAAAACTCAAAAATAAAAAATTTAATAAAAAATAAAAATTTAATTTGACATTTGGTATTTTTGCGATATGATGAAAGAAATAAATTTATTATATAACATTTGCCTGCCAAATATATAATAAAAATATTTAGCGTCTCCGTTTGTTTGCTTTTTTAACTTATAAAATTTATTTATTTATAATTTAATTTAGGAGGCTGTATGGACAACGATAACCATTCTAACGGCAATGATTCTGATTTCAAATGGGACCCGCTAAGATTTATCTCCAAGAACCCCGGCGAAGCTTTAAAAAAAGTCGATAAACGATTAGACGCTCTCGAAAAAGAATATTTTAACGATAAAAAAGATAAAGAAGAAAACCTTCCCAATATATTCGGCATCTATGGAGTCTCTAGGAGGGATTTCCTTAAATGGAGCGCATTCCTGACGTCGGCATTAATGCTTCCTTACATATTCAAGCCAAGAATAGCAAGGGCCGCAAACATTCTTACCAGAACTCCTTTTATATGGCTAGATATGGCAGACTGCATGGGAAATACCGAAGCCTTTATAAGAAATGCAAATCCTACGCCTGCCGAAATCATACTTAACTATGTCAGCGTGAACTATATGGAATCCATAATGGCTCCGGCAGGGTATCAGGCGGAGGCAAGAAGGATAGAAACTATCAAAAAGGATAAAGGCAAATATATACTCGTGGTCGAAGGCGCGATTCCTACCGGAATGGACGGAAAATTTCTTACTATAGGGGCAAAAGGAGATACCGGCTTAAAAATAGTTAAGGAAACGGCAAAAAATGCCGGCATTATAATTGCCATAGGCAATTGCGCTTCTTACGGAGGCATACCCGCCGCGCACCCAAATCCTACTTCGGCCGTCGGTCTTAGCTCCGTTACAAACAGGCAGGTTATAAATATCCCCGCCTGCCCGGCAAACCCCGTAAATGTCGTAGGTACTTTAGTGGAATATATATTGGTGGGAAAAGCCCCTCAGCTTGACAGCCTTGGAAGACCCTTGTGGGCGTACTCCAGCAGGCTACACGACAACTGTTACAGGAGGGGACATTTTGAAGCCGGCGAATATGTCAGGCACTGGGGCGACGACGGAGCTAAAAAACAATACTGCCTTTATATGATGGGCTGCAAAGGTCCCTTTACCTGGAATAACTGCACTACCGTCGAATACAATCAAGATATGAGTTTTCCTATGCGGGCGGGGCATGGCTGTATAGGCTGTTCGCAACCGGTATTTTGGGACAGGATGACGCCGTTCGAGAAGCCTAACGCCGATGCAAAAATTATACTCCCGGGAGTTGAAGCCACCGCCGATGAATTTGGAGTGGCCCTTTTAGGAGCGGCCGGCGTTGGAATTGCCGCCCATGCCATATATACCGGAGTCAAAAAGAAAAGAGAAGCTAAAAAATCTAAAAATGAAAAAAACGACGATTCAGACGATAAAAATAATAATAATAAATCTTAAATCGCCATTTGCGGCGAAGCGATAATCCAGAATTTATAATATATTGAAACTAAAATATTTGGAGGATATATGGCAACAAAAATCATAGTCGATCCGGTTACGAGAATAGAAGGCCATCTTAGAATAGAAGCCACTCTTAACGGCAGCGAAATAACCGAAGCCCATTCTTCCGGCACCCTTTTCAGAGGCATAGAGCTTATACTTAACGGAAGGGCTCCCGAAGACGCAGGTCTTTTCGCCCAGAGAATTTGCGGAGTCTGCACTTATGCCCATTACGAAGCCGCAACTTGGGCGGTCGAAAACGCTCTCGGCATACATCCGCCCAAAAATGCAAGAATTGCCAGAAATATACTTAAAGGCGCTCAGATGGTTCAGGACCATTTAGTTCATTTTTATCAGCTTGCCGGATTAGACTGGGTCGATATCGTATCCGCGCTTAAGGCCGACCCGAAAAAAACCATGGATCTGGCATATGCCTACACAAAAACACCTTATAATGCAAGTCTGGCAAGATTCGAAGAGGTAAAAGCAAGGCTCAATAACTTTGTTAAATCCGGGCAACTCGGGCCTTTTGCGGGCGGTTACTGGGGCAACCCGTCTTATAAACTTCCGCCGGAAGGCAACCTTTTAATAGCTTCTCATTATTTAGACAATCTTAATGTTTTAAGAATACCGGCTCAGATTATCGCTATTCTCGGTGCGAAAGATCCGCACCCCCAGACTTGCGTCGTCGGCGGAATATCGTCTATAGCGGATATAATTAACCCTCAAAGGATGGACGATATTTTATTCAGGATAGGAAAAATTACCGACTTCGTTAATAACGCCTATATACCAGATTTACTGACGGCGGCGGAGTTTTATAAAGAAGAGGCGGTTCAAGGAATAGGCGGCGGGCTGAAAAATTATCTTTCTTACGGCGCGTTTCCACAGACCGACGATGAAAATCCCGACGATTATTTTTTAATGAGAGGCGTAATATTTGACAGAGATTTAAGTAAAGTTCACAATCTGGATGAGAAAAAGATAACCGAATTCGTAACGCATTCATGGTACAAATACCCTGATGAAAAAGTCGGGCTTAATCCTTCCGTAGGAATCACAGACCCCGATTATACAGGCTTAAATAAAGACGGAAGCCTTAAAGAAAACGAGAAATACAGTTGGCTTAAATCGCCGCGCTATGAAAATAAGGCAATGGAGGTGGGGCCGCTTGCGAGAACTTTGGTAGCATATGCCAAAGGAAACAAAACTATAAAATCATTAGTGGATTACGTATTAAAAACATCTGGGTTACCCGTAACCGCCCTCTTTTCCACTCTTGGAAGAACGGCGGCACGGGGAATAGAAGCTAAATACGTCGCCGATGCCATAGAATCATGGACGGTTGAATTGATTAAAAATGCGGCGGTTGACCAATCGAGCTGGACTAAATATGATATGCCTTCGAAAGAAATTATGGGAATCGGACTCGACGAGGCTCCAAGAGGGGCTTTAGGCCACTGGGTAAGAATAAAAAATAAGCAGATAACCCATTATCAGATAGTGGTGCCATCGACATGGAACGCTTCTCCGAGAGACGCATTTAACAATCCGGGAGCGTATGAGGCGTCGCTGGTCGGCGTTAAACTTGCAAACGCATCCGAACCCCTTGAAATTTTGCGGACGGTTCATTCGTTCGACCCTTGTCTGGCCTGCGCCGTTCATATAATAGACCCTAAAACAAACGAAATAAAAAAATATAAAATTTGTTGATTTTTATATTTAATTAACTTTTAAGACGGGGTTAATTATGGAAAACAAAGAAAATAAATACGGCGACATAAAATTAGTCCACAGAATGACGGTTATAAAAAGAATAATCCACTGGACGTTCTTTCTGGCAATTATAAATAATATTATTACTGGTTTTTATATTGCTTACCCGTTTCTTATGTTTGGAAACTCGCCGACTCAGGCTGATTCGCTTTCTACGGGGGTTTTAAACTCCGGCGAAACGAATCAGGCATTTATAATGACATGGATGAGAGATTTTCATTTTATAGGAGCCGTCCTAATAGACGTTATTTTTATCGTATGGCTCTATTTAGCCTTCTTCTCGTGGAAAGAGCCTCTTTACAAAAGTTTTATTCCGTTCGGAGACAAAATAGAAGAGGCATGGAAAATGATTAAACATTACTTTACGCTTAAAGACAGACCGGAAACCGGACGCTATCAGGACCCTCTGAACGCCATAATATTCACTATCTTTCACCTGCTTATCCTGCTTCAGATGCTTACCGGATTTCAGATGTACGTGGCTTCTTTTACCGGAACTTCGGCGGTAGGCGCATGGTGGCCGTGGCTTATGCATTTTTCGACCGACTGGACTCTTGTCGTATTCGGCGGACTTACCGGCGTGACGCTTGTTCATCTCTTTATAATGTGGCTCATCATAATATTTATAGTTTATCATATTTACATAGAAGTCTGGCGTTCGG